>NZ_AUTQ01000099.1:118583-124184 GCF_000498095.1 Pseudoalteromonas sp. TB64 | reverse complement strand
AGATGTTAGGACTAACATCTAAACGTATTCAATCTCGCCAGACGATTTTTGGCTGGTACTTTTCATACTCACAAGTTAGATACTACGATGTAGCGGCAGTGCAAAAAGATCAGGTTGAAGATACGCTAAACCAACAAATATGGCGCTTGAATAGGCTGAAAGGTTGCTATCACTTAATTTAGGTTATGATCCTGAGTAAAGAGAAAAGCTCAGTATTTAACTATTAGTTAAAAACAAGTGAGCCTAATTAGGCTCGCTTTTTTGTGTGTTTTAAAAAATCATAAGGACTATTTTAAGTGCTATTTTAAGGACTATTGGCGAGTAGCTCATCTACTTTTTTTATGACATCTTCTGGTGTTGGCTCATTAGTTTGTTGTTGTAACCAATCTATTATTTTTGAGCGGACTCTGTAACCTTTTTCAATGCAGTAGTGTTGAGAGGTAACCCAAACATCTGGTGCTCCCCTAGTGCTGCTAGTGTACGAATTACAAATAGTGTAACCTTCATCTTTAATTTTACTTTCAATAAAGTAAGTATAAGTAGGAACTGAAAATAACATCAAAATTAAAGTAGCTCCACAGACCTTATACCATTTAATTAAAAGCTCAGGCTCTATTTCAATATTTCTTACTTTTAATAATATTAGTCGAGTGAGCATTGCAAGCACTGGCGTGCCTAAAATTAAACTCGCACCAAAACTCTTCTCTTCAAAAATTAGCTGATGTTCATTTAAAGCTTCAAAAACTAGTGCCACCTCACTGTATGAGATGATAGGTAGAGTTATGGTGAGCATAAAGAAGAAAATAAATAAAAAAACACCCCTTATACTTTCACTTAACGTTATTTTTTCAGGTTTCATTAAATTCCCTTTAATCACCTGTTTAAGGTGTACCTCAATTTGGTTTGTACAAGATTGGTTGAGCTTTATACATTTTTTATATGTTATTAATTATACTTGCATTCGCGACCCGTTGAAGTCAAATTACAGTATTAAATTTAAAAGTAATATTCATAAGTTTTTTTATATAAAGGACTATAAATGAAGTTTTTAAGTTATACCGCATTATGCTTATCTCTACTTTTTACATTGAACACATTTGCGCTTGAGCAAAAATATCACGAGTTCGTTTTACCTGTTATTGCAGCCTTTGAAAGTGACGATAAAGCAGCTATTGCCTCGCTTGTTTATTACCCGCTAAAACGACGATATCCGATACCTGACATTAAAGATGAGGTTGAGCTTATTAACCGCTTTGATGAAGTATTTAATGATGAGCTAGTGACAGTTATTGCCAGTTCAAACATTGATACTGATTGGGAGAAAGTAGGTTGGCGCGGCATTATGCTAAATAACGGCGTTATGTGGGTAGATACCGAAGGTAAAATTATTGCTGTAAATACACAAAATACTAAAGAGCAGGCACTTGCTAAAAGCTTAATTGAAGACGATAAGCAATCTTTGCATTCAAGTATTAATAACTTTGAAAAACCAGTACTCGATTGGAAAACAGCCAAATACCATATTCGTGTTGATGATTTAGGCAATGGGAATTTTCGGTATGCAGTATGGGGTATTAATAAAAAGCTCAGCGATAAGCCTGATATGGTTTTACTAAATGGCGATATAAAGTTTAGTGGCAGTGGCGGAAATCACAGTTATACGTTTAAAAATGGTCGTTATAGTTATGTGTTACAAGTAACTATTATTGGTTGCGATACATCGCCGCCAGGTTGGCTTGAAGTATACAAAGACGATGAACTGCTTTTATCTGAAGATGTAATAAGTGCTGTAGGTACAGATACATAAAATTATGATCAAGCTAATAAAAACGAGTCATTATATAAGGCTAAATATAAATAAAATCAAAAATACAGACTCTGTTCAGGCTTGTTGCTCCAAAATTGATGATAGGCTAGAGGCTGTATATCGATAGATATAAATTTTAAATTAGTAAATATAGGCTCTTAATATATTTTAATAATAAGTAGTAATAGGCAGTAAATAATGAGCAAATCTTTAAAAAGTATACCTCCTTTAATTCAAGAACATCTTAACACGGTGGGTGGTTACGATGATCCATGTTTTATTCTTATAAGCGCAGAGAAAGATATTACGCCATTTATTAGTGCTATTGATACGGCTATCGATTCTGAAATTGAACCTGATGATATTAAATATAAAAGAAATGTTAAAGCGACAGATAATTTATATTTTATTATGCTTTATTCTGAACATGAAGAACTTCTAAATATGGCGAATAAGGTTTTAAACGTTATGAGTGAATCAGAGGTAGTTACTCATATTTCAGTTTTTCGTCATAATTGTTTAGGTGAATCCAATAGAACGTTTTTGTGGAGTAGTTTACTTTTAGATGAAACTCGCGAAGAATTTGGTGCTAACAGTGGTTTTAAAATTAACGATCCTCAAAATATGGATACTTGGCCAGGGCTTGAAAAATATAGAACCGCTGCATGGCCTCAAGCGTAACGTTATGCTTAAATTTAGCTTTTTAGCTTTTTAGCTAAGTAGTTAAATATTAATTTACACTACAGTAAAACGACCTAAATAAACTAAACCGCCAAACAGCGGTTTTTTATTTATGGTAAAAAGCCGGTAACCCGCTTTTAAATAAAGATATTACTATGTTATTTCCCTCATTATTTATGCATTTATTGATTCTGTAAATGTAGCGCTAGTATGTTCTATCGCAACTTATAAAATTAGAAAACGCCAAAGTGTAAACTAATAACTAAAATTAAATATTATTTAACCCACCAAATTATTATGTATTAAGGTCTGTTATGAAAATAGAAGACATAAAATTTAAAATTGAGAACTCTGAATTTTATAAAAATAACGATACTGCGCAGCTAATCAACCTTGTTATTGATTTATACGAGGGCGATCGTATTGAAAACACGGTGATGGAGAATGATGGCGATATGCTTCTTTTTCAGTGTGGGCGAGATAGTTTAAGTAAAGACTATTTTATAGTTGATATTACACGCCAAATAATCCCTGATTTAGAAGACGTAGATGACGCAACAGATGCCATGCAGCAACTTCGTACGACCTTTAAGTTTTTGCCAAGTGATACTGCGTTTGCGCTTTCAACAACGAGTAAGTGGTGTTCTGCGTTAAATGAAGTTAATAGTTTTAAAGCTTTTATTGAAAACAGTCCGGCAGTCCAATGGGCTACTAAAAATAACGTAGTAAAAATAGATATAGAACTATCTTATATATAAATTTAAACCGTTGTTACTATGTAATACGCAATATAAAACCGCCAACATTGGCGGTTTATGATTCAGAAAGTGTAAAATGCATTTAACTAATGACCTTTTTCAAAATCATTTACTTCGGTTTCTGCCTCTAGCTTGGTTTTATCGTACCTTTGCTGAATTTTAGCAACAAGTTCTTTGCGGTTATCTTTTACTTCGTCTAAATCATCGCTCGTTAGTTTGTCCCATTTTTGCTGGGCTCTATCTTTAAGCTCTTTTAAATTACCTTCGATACGATCGCTGCTCATGAGTGACTCCTAATTATTGGATCTTTTAGGTTGAAATAAACCTACATATATAAAGTAGCAAGCCCTGTACCAAAAAGTCATTTATTCACTAATTTAATAAATATTATAGGGTTGCGTAATTTAGGTTGTGTGGGCTAATTTTGAGGCTGAGCTTTTATTAAAAAATATACATAACAGGCTGCAATTATTACTGGCATGAGTTTGATCACTTTAATGTAATAACGTGTTTAGATAGAGCTATTTCATGCTTTGTTTTAGGTAGTACTCGATTTTTTGTTTTTATTCAATAAGGTGAAAATTTAAACGTTCTAATAATTAGTATTTTTATAAAACAGATCTAAGTGGTAGGCTAAAAGTAGTAAGTATAAAATAGTAAGTAATTAAAAATAGTTCTCGCGCAACAAGGAACCGTCCTTTAAAGCGCTTTGCCAAGGAGTTTTGTATGATCACGCTTACCATAAATGGTAATAAACATGAGTTTTCTGGCGATCCGTCAACGCCAGTATTATGGTATCTCCGAGACGAATTGAATTTAACCGGACCTAAATTTGGCTGTGGCATGGCACAGTGTGGTGCGTGTACCGTGCATATTGATGGGGTAGCTCAACGCTCGTGTATATTACCTGTAGCGGCAGNGTAGCGGGTCTTTCAATTACTACAATTGAAGGGTTAAGCGAAGATGGCGACCACCCAGTGCAACAAGCATGGGTTGAGCATAAAGTGCCGCAATGTGGTTTTTGTCAGTGTGGTCAAATGATGCAAGCTGCGAGTTTATTAGCAGCAAACCCAACCCCAACCGACGATGAAATAGTAAGTAATATGTCGGGTAATATTTGCCGTTGTGGTACATACCCGCGTATTCATAAAGCAATTAAGTCGGCTGCTAAAACAATGGCGAGTGTTCAGTATTTTGACCCAAATGAACAAGGGGAAGAAGTATGAGCCAAGATAACAAATATTTTGATTTAAACCGCCGTAAGTTTTTAAAAACCAGTGCAATAGGTGCGTTGGTACTCGGTACTTATTTTGTAGGCAGTGCGCCAAGAGCGATTGCTGGTGTGTTAGAGCAGCCATCTGAGCTGGCAAAACGTGCAAACTTATTTATTGCACTGCGCCCAGACGGCATGGTTGAAATAACGTGCCATCGCTCTGAAATGGGGCAGCAAATTCGCACCGCGATTGCACAAATAGTTGCCGATGAAATGGAAGCCGCGTGGGATAAGGTAATCGTTATTCAGGGTAAGGGCGATCCTAAATACGGCGATCAAAATACCGATGGCTCNGTATTCGCTACAACATGCAGCGCCTGCGTGAAATGGGCGCAAGTGTGCGTTACATGATGCAGCATGCTGCCGCTAAGCATTGGGGTGTAAAACCAGAAACATGTACCGCAGTCCAGCACGTTGTTACTCACAGCTCAGGTAAATCGCTTACTTATAAAGATTTAATCGACTTAGCATTTACAATAACGCCACCAGAAGCTGACAAACTAACACTTAAAACACGCAAAGAATGGCGCTACATTAATACCGGCATGGCGCACATAGATTTAGCCGATTTAGTAACAGGCAAAGCTATATTTGCAGCTGATGTACGCGAACCACAAGCGCTGGTGGCTATAATTGAACGCCCACCTGTAGTAGGCGGTGTTGTTAAGTCATTTGATGCCAGTGCTACAAAAGCGATAAACGGAGTTATAGATGTTATTGAAATTCCTGCACCAAAAGGCGCGCCGCAGTTTCAGCCAAAAGGCGGAATTGCGATTATAGCTAAAAATACATGGGCTGCATGGCAAGGGCGTAAAGCATTAAAAGTCGTGTGGGATGATGGCAAAAATGGCGATTACAATTCAGAAGAATTTAAAAAGTCATTATTAAAAACAGTACAAACTCCACAGGCAAACATACGTGATAAAGGCGATGCCATGGGCGTGTTGGCTAAATCGAGCAATAAATTGGTAGCTGATTATTACGCGCCGCATCTTGCTCAAGCCCCAATGGAGCCGCCTTGTGCAACAGCTATGTACAACAAAGACAGTGTTGATATATGGGCTGCTACGCAAAATCCACAA
>NZ_AUTQ01000099.1:0-118575 GCF_000498095.1 Pseudoalteromonas sp. TB64 | reverse complement strand
CAATGCTTGGCATGGATGAGAGAAAAATTAACGTTAACGTTACCATGTTAGGAGGCGGTTTTGGGCGTAAATCAAAACCTGACTTTTCAGCAGAAGCAGCTTACCTTTCAATGAAAGTAGGCAAGCCTATTCGTGTGCAATGGACGCGTGAAGACGACATACAACATGGTTTTTACCATGCAGTTTCGGCTCAGCACATTGAAGCATCGCTAGATAAAAATGGCGCAATAGAATCGTATTTACACCGCACCGCGTTTTCACCAATTACCTCTACCTTTTCAGAAGGGGCGACTACGCCAGGAAGCTTTGAACTGCGCTTAGGATTTACCGATAACCCTATTAACACACCTAACATGAAGTTAGAAAACGGTGATGCGCCTGCCAAAGCACGAATTGGTTGGATGCGTTCTGTATCAAATATTTTTCATGCCTTTGCTATTCAGTCATTTATTGGCGAAGCAGCGCACAAAGCCGGTCGCGACCAAAAAGACTATTTACTAGACACTATAGGTCCGAGTCGTATTGTTGATGTAACTGAGCAAAATGCCACATACGATAATTATGGTGGCGATAAAGCGGTTTATCCTTTAGATATTGGCAGACTGCGCCATGTTATTGAAAAAGTAGCTGACATGAGTAAATGGGGTCGAGAACTTCCTAAAGGTCGAGGTTTAGGCATAGCAGCACATAGAAGCTTTTTAACTTACGTAGCTACGGTAGTTGAAGTAGAAGTGTCGGATGCTGGCGATTTAAAAGTAATTAAATCGTGGGTTGCCATTGATGCGGGTACGGTTGTAAATACCGACACCGTTAAAAATCAAACCCAAGGTGGCTCTATTTATGGGATTACAACTGCAATCAGCGATGGTATTACCTTTGATAAAGGCCGCGTACAGCAAAGTAATTTTCATGATTATCGCGTACCGCGTATGAGCGACGTACCTCTTGAGATTGACGTTGAAATTGTACAAAGTGATGCACCACCAGCAGGGGTAGGCGAGCCGTCTACACCAGTTTATGCGCCAGCATTATGTAATGCTATTTTTGCAGCGTGCGGAAAGCGTATTAGGCAGTTACCGATTGGTAACCAATTAAAAGCGTAGCTAAATAACCTACAGCTTAAACAAAAAAACCGCCAAAATGGCGGTTTTTTTAAAAGCGGTTAACGCGGTTTAACGACCTTTTTCAAACTCATCAACTTCACGCTCTGCTTCTTCTTTAGATTTACCGTATTGCTGTTGAATTTTACCAACAAGCTCTTTACGGCTACCTTCAATTTTATCTAAATCATCGTTGGTAAGATCGCCCCATTTTTGTTGAGCCTTACCTTTAAGTTCTTTCCAATTACCTTCGATACGATCGCTGTTCATAAGTTTATCCTTACTTTAGGTTAGTGAATTAACTGTCAGTTATAGAGTAGCAAGCCTTGTACCAAAGAATAATAATTAATTTATTGCTTTTATTATCAGCTGGTTATACTTTTAAGTTGAGTTTATTTGTTTTTAATACTGCGTTTTTATTAAAAAATATACATAGCAGCCTGTAATTATTGCTTACCTAAGTTACGCCGCTTTGATGTAACTCATTCTTAAACTTTTGTTTTAAGCTAATATGCAGTTATTAAATAAAGTAGTTAACCTGAGTGAGTTATGAATACTAAAACGTGTGAATATGGGGTAGGTGACTGCTCATACAAAATGGCAGGTGAGTTAGCAGGTATTACACAATTGGTGAATGCGTTTTACGATAATATGGACGCTTTAAAAGAAGCTGAACATATAAGGAGTATGCATTTAAAAGACTTATCGGCATCGCGTAAAAAGCTTGCTTACTTTTTGTCGGGCTGGTTAGGTGGTCCTAAATTATACGCTGAACATTTTGGCAGTATTAACATACCTCAAGCGCATAAACATTTACATGTAGGAATTGAGCAAAGTGATGCATGGCTTTTGTGTATGCAAAAAGCGGTTGATGAGCAACCTTACGAAGCACCATTTAAAATTTACTTAATGCAGCAATTACGAGTGCCTGCAGATCGAATTAGAATGACCTTATAGTTGTACTCTAAATAGGGCGGATGTATTTTTAGAGTTGCGCGCATTACGTATTTGACGCGTCTTTTTTGTTTTTATCGTTTAACTTTGCATCTATAAGCAAGTTTTCAAGTTCATCTTGTAACTCAAAAAGTTCAGGCTCAATATTTTCAAGTACGCATTTGTTTTTAAGTGAAGTTTCGATAGTCTCAGCTAATAATTTAAGCTTTGGTACACCTGTATAACAACATGCTCCGTGAAATTTATGAACGATAGTCAGTACTTGTTGGCAGTCTTTTTCCTCAATTGCTTTAACCAGTAGGTTGAGCGTTTCTGGCACACTCAATAGCAGCATATTAAGCATTTCTGATGCGAGTTCACTTTTACCACCAGCTCGTTGTAAAGCAAGTGCCCAATCGATTCGGTTGCTTTCAAATGGGGCAGGGCTTTGCGGTATATCATTTTTTGTTTTGTCGCGATTAATAGGTGTTTGTGGGCTATGGTCACTAATAATTTGTCTTAGCATATCCTCATCAATTGGCTTAGTTAAGTAGCCTTTGAAACCATCTTTAAGAAGTTGTTCTTTTTCGCTATGCAGTGCATGCGCTGTTACAGCAATAATAGGAGTATCTTCGTTTAGAGATGATTCTTGTATAAGCTTACATGCAGTAATGCCATCCATAATTGGCATTTGTATATCCATAAAAATGATATCGTATTTATGGCTTTTACTTAAACTGTAAGCTTGTGAACCGTTATAAGCTGTGTCGATCACTTCAATTTGTTCGGCAAGCAATGTATTAATTAGCTTTAAATTTGCATCGTTATCATCAGCAATAAGCACTTTAAGAGGAAGTAATTGTTGCTCATTTTGTTCAATATTATGTACCGGATGATCTAGTCGATAAGGAGCTGCAAGCACCTCACACAGCTTACGATGATTAAGCGGTTTACTTAAACATGCATCTGCACCGCTACCAATAAAGGCTTCACGCATATTATGCGATACCGTATTAAGCATTAAGTATAAGTAATCGGTGGATTCGCGTACCGCTTTTACATAGCTTTTTAGGCGTTGCATATCATCAACAGAAGCCATATGACCAATTAGACAAATATCGTATTTAAAGTCTTTATTTTTTATAGCATCTAAAAAGCTGGTTTCGTTAAAGCAAGCTGTAACATTAGTTTGCCACTGCGTTAATAATGACAAAACAGCATGATGAGTATGCTCATGTGGCTCTAAATATAAAATACGTTTACCAACAAGTGATTTGCTTGGTAAATCATCTGTAAATACATGATTGGGTAATCTAAATATACTATTAAAGGTAAAGCAGGTTCCGTTACCTGGCGCTGAGTTTAATGTTATGCGCCCGCTCATTGCTTCAACAATGTGTTTAGTAATAATTAGCCCCAAGCCAGTTCCACCAAATTTACGTGTAATACTTGAGTCAGCCTGACCAAAAGGGGTAAATAAAGAGTCTTGCTTATCCATAGGAATACCCACACCAGTATCGGTAACAGCTACCAGTACAGATGCACGTTCCTCGTCAAGTAATCGATAGCTTATATCGACCTTTATTGAGCCTTTTTCAGTGAATTTAATCGCATTACTTAATAAATTTATAAGTACTTGTTTAAAGCGAGTTGGATCGCCAGTTAAATTATCAGGTACTTGTGGATTGATATAAATAGACAGTTCAAGTTGTTTATCGTGCGCACTAGGCGCAAGTAAAGTCATTACTTCGTTAATTGCATCGCGTAATTGGAACTGAATTGATTCAAGTTCCATTGCACCAGCTTCAAGTTTAGAGAAGTCT
Organism: Pseudoalteromonas sp. TB64; assembly: GCF_000498095.1. Taxonomy (GTDB): domain Bacteria; phylum Pseudomonadota; class Gammaproteobacteria; order Enterobacterales; family Alteromonadaceae; genus Pseudoalteromonas. The sequence continues at coordinate 114,719 of NZ_AUTQ01000099.1, read as the reverse complement.
AAAATATCACTAATAATAGTCATTAAGCTATTTGCTGAGAGCATAATAGTATCAAGATAATCTTTTTGATGTTTATTAAGAGGCGTTTTATAAAGCTGACGAGTAAAGCCCATTACACCATTTAAAGGTGTACGTAATTCGTGACTCATTTTTGCTAAAAAGTCTGACTTAACGCGGTTAGCATCTTGCGCCTCTTTTTTAGCCATAGTGAGTTCAATATTTTGAGTTTCGTATTGCTCTAGTGTTTCGCGGTAATCGCTGGTTGCTTGATCGATGTTTTTTTGCATTTCATCTTTTTGCATCACCATAGTTTGAGCAATTGTATTTAAGCCTTCACGAAGCAGTTCAAACTCACCAATCATACTATCGTTTAAGCCCGTACTTCTTTTACCTTCTACGAGTTTGTCGGTTGCGAGCACTAACTTATTTAACGGCGTCATAAACATGCGGCTTAATCTTAATGCTAAAATAGCAGCAAAAACTAACGAGATAATAATTACAATTCCGCTAATTAGCAGTGCACGCTGTTGACCTATTACAGCTTGATCTTTATTTAACTGTAAGATGACGGTGCCCAAAGGAGATTGAAATGCAGATGGGTCCCATTTTGAATCGTGAGTAGAGTGATTAATGATTGGACTGAAAAAGGTAATCAACTCGTCTGAGACTTGTATTTGAGTCGTATTTAAGTTTTGCAGCGATTTTTGATTAATTAGTTTATCAAAAGAGCGATGATAATTGCTGGTCATTAGTAGCTTGTTGTCATTATCAAAAATTGCAACCGACTTTATAGCTGGAGAGTGTTTGTTATGCGTGTAGCTAATTAAACGGCTAAGTAATTGTATGTTTTTTTCTATTAAGGGCTGCTCGAGCGCAATTGCAAGAGGCTCTGAAATAGTTGCGCCTTGCTGATATAAAATTTCATCAAGCTCAATGTAACGATTTATTGTAAAATAACCACCAAGTAGTAATCCAATGATCACCGTCGGGATCAGGGTCAGTGTTAAAACAGAATCGCGTAAGCCTAATTTGGTCATAATGGAAGCATTTTTATCATTATTAGTATGCTTTGAGTATATACGGTTCAACACCTATTCTCAAAGCATCTACGATAGCAGCAGATTAATTGTTTTAACCAATAAGCATTTAAGGTAACACCTAATGGCACAAATTTTTAAAGCCAAAAAAAAGCCACTACAAAAGCAATCCGTAGTGCTCGATATAACAGCAATGGATCATCAAGGTCGTGGTATAGCTAAACATAATAATAAAGTGTGTTTTGTTAGTGGTGCTTTACCTAACGAACAAGTTAAAGCAACTATTGTTGATGATAAAGCGCGCTATAGTAGTGCGGTTACTCAAAAGGTTATTAAAGCAAGTGAGTCACGCGTAACTCCTTTTTGTGAGCATTATAATCACTGTGGCGGTTGTCAATTACAACACTTAGATGCACGCCAACAAGTTGTTGAAAAACAAGCGGCAGTAAATCAGTTGTTTGAAAAGTTTGCTAAACAAAATAATTTAAATTGGCAAGAGCCATTATTAAGCAAGCCTACGCATTACAGACGCAGCGCTCGTATAGCGGTGATGTTTGATAAAGCAGCTAAAAAAATGAGGGTAGGTTACAGAGCAAGTGGTTCAAAAAATATTGTAAGTATTAATAAGTGCGCCATATTAAGTGAAGCGTTTGTAGATGTATTTACACTATTTGATAAAATAATTAATCAGCATAAAGCGTTGCACAGTATAAGCCATCTACAATTGTGTCAAAGTGATGAGCAAAATTTTGTTGTTATTCGCCATACAAAAGCAATACCAGATGAAATTAAAGGGTTAGTTGAGCAAACAACTGCAAATTATAAATATAATATTGTGTGGCAAAGTGAAACTGATGTAATTGATCACTCACATACAGCAATGCCATTTTATTACCTGGATGAGTTTGACCTTAAGTTTGAATTTGGTTTAGGTAACTTTATTCAGGTAAATGCGCAGGTTAATCAGGCTATGCTCAAGCAAGCCGCAAATTGGCTTAATTTAAATGGTGATGAAAATATATTAGATTTATTTTGTGGTATTGGTAATTTTTCACTAGTGCTGGCAAAACAAGCGAAAACGGTAATTGGTGTTGAAGGAGTCGTTTCTGCGGTTGCAATGGCTACTCAAAATGCGCAAACTAACTCTATTGATAATACGCAATTTCATTGTTTTGATTTAACGCAAAAAATTGAAAAAGCACAATGGTTTACTGATAATTTAAATGTACTCGTACTTGATCCATCTCGCACCGGTGCAATGGCTGTATTAGAGCAATTACCTTTAAAGCAGTTTAAAACAATTTTATATGTTTCTTGCGACCCTGTTACCTTAGCCCGTGACAGCGCTATTATTTCGCAAGCAGGCTTTGAACTTAATAAAATAGGGCTAATGAATATGTTTCCTCATACAGGACATATCGAAACAATGGCGTTATTTCAACGGAGGTAGAGCGCATTATGGTAGCTACACGTCAATCGCATCAACAAGATGAAACAGGTGATTTTGCCTCTCGTCTTAAATCACTCGACCTTTCTACCGAAAGGTCTGAGTTATTAAATCAAGCGCAAGCACTATGTGTTAATTGCGATAACGAAAGTCGACAAAATATGGCCATTGAAATGGTCGAGATTTTAGTTGAATTAAACCTTGATGCTGAATCGCTAGCTACTGCGTATTTAACACCTTATTTTTTAAGTGACTTAGTGTCGCTTGAAACCGTTGAAGAGCAGCTAGGTAATAACGTAGCAATGCTTCTAACGGGTGTAGCACAAATGGCTACAATTAGTACTTTATCGCATCAGGGTAAAGGCAATGTACAGGTCGATAATATTCGAAAAATGCTATTAACGATGGTGGAAGATGTGCGCGCCGTAGTTATTAAATTAGCTGAGCAGGTTTGCCACTTACGCAATGTAAAAGATGCCAACGAAGAAGAACGTGTAATTGCAGCAAAAGAAACGGCCGACATTTTTGCACCATTAGCCAACCGATTAGGTATAGGGCAATTAAAGTGGGAGCTTGAAGACTTATCGTTTAGATACCTTCACCCTGATATATATAAAAGTATAGCCAAGCAACTTGACGATAAGCGCTTAGCCCGAGAAGCCTATATGGAAGATATGGTTGAACAGGTTAAAAACCGCTTGAAAGAGGCAGGTATTGAGGCGCAAGTGTATGGGCGTCCTAAGCATATTTACAGTATTTACAAAAAAATGGCGCAAAAAAATTACGAATTCGATCAGCTTTTCGATATTCGTGCAATGCGAGTTGTAGTTGAGCGCTTACAAGATTGTTATGGCGCGCTGGGAATCGTACACACAAATTGGCGCCACCTTAATAAAGAATTTGACGATTATGTAGCGACGCCAAAACAAAACGGCTATCAGTCTATTCATACCGTAGTATTTGGACCTGAAGGTAAAACGGTAGAGATTCAAATTCGCACCAGCGATATGCATCAAGACGCAGAGCTTGGTGTTGCTGCGCATTGGATATATAAAGAAGGTGCACTGCCAGGGCGCGGCTCAGGTTATGAGCAAAAAATCAGCTGGCTACGTAAATTATTACAATGGCAAGAAGAAGTAGTCGATGGCGGCGATTTAGCTGAAGAGCTTAAAAACCAAGTGGTCGAAGACCGCGTATACATATTTACTCCAAGCGGCGACATTATTGATTTACCACTTGGCGCTACACCACTCGATTTTGCTTACTATATTCACTCAAACGTTGGGCACCGGTGTATTGGTGCAAAAATATTTGGTAAAATAGTACCGTTTACGCATCAACTTACAACAGGCGATCAGGTAGAAATACTGACCCAAAAACAACCAAATCCAAGTCGTGATTGGTTAAACCCGTCATTAGGGTATATTAAGTCATCTCGTGCTAGAGCTAAAATTCATCACTGGTTTAAACAGCTCGACCGCGATAAAAACTTAAGTGCGGGTAAAGATATTCTCGACAGTGAACTTCAAAAGCTCAATTTAACTTACAAAGATTTAGAGCCCGCCATTAAGCGTTTTAATTTTAAAGAACTTGATGACTTAATGGTTGCGATTGGTGCAGGCGATGTACGTCTAAATCAAATGCTTAACTTTGTAAGTGATAGGACAGAAGATGAGCCGGTTATTCGTATTAAAGCACCTAGCAAAGTAACGGGTGATAAAAATGGCATAGTGGTTGATGGCGTTGGTAGCTTAATGAGCCATGTAGCTAAATGTTGCCGCCCAGTGCCGGGTGATGAAATTATTGGTTATATAACTCAAGGGCGTGGTATTGGTGTTCACCGAGAAGATTGTGACTCGTTTAACAATTTAAAAACTCAGCACCCAGAGCGCGTAATTTCGGTAAGTTGGTCTGATGATATTAATGGCTCCTATGCACTAAGTATTAAAATTGAAGCGAGCGACAGGTCGGGTTTAATACGCGACATAAGTTCAGTGTTAGCTAACGAAAAAGTGAACGTACTTAATATGAATGTAAACACGGTAGGAGATAATCAGTTAGCAGTATTTACCATGCAAATAGAAGTGCATGATTTGTCTGGTACCAATCGTGTGCTTTCAAAGTTACACCAAATTGAAGGCGTGCACGATGCCAAGCGTGGACATTAAATATGAATAATACAGCGCTTACAAAGCTACTTAATATAATGAAAACACTACGAGATCCTAAAGACGGCTGCCCATGGGATCTCAAGCAAGATTTTAAATCTATAGTGCCACATACATTAGAGGAAGCTTACGAAGTTGCCGATTGTATTGAATCAGGCAACTTGGGTGAACTTAAAAACGAACTAGGTGATTTATTATTTCAAATAATTTTTTATGCGCAACTAGCTCAAGAGCAAAACTTATTTGATTTTAATGGTGTAGTAGAGCAGCTTAACGATAAACTTACGCGCCGTCATCCTCATGTTTTTGGCGATAAAAAAGAGCTAACAGATGAGCAGTTATCGTACCAGTGGCAATCAATTAAAGCACAGGAACGCAGCGAAAAAGTAGATAAAAGTACAGCCTCGCTTTGGCAAGATATACCTATAAATATGCCAAGCTTGAGCAAAGCTAAAAAAATTCAGCAACGTGTTGCCTCACTTGGTTTTGACTGGCCTACCTATCATGGAGCACTTGATAAAGTGAGTGAGGAAGTGCTTGAAGTAAAAGAAGCGCTCGAGCATGACCCATTTTCAGATCACACGGCAGAGGAAATAGGCGACCTACTTTTTGCTACAGTTAATGTTGCACGCCACGTAAAACGCGATCCTGAACAATTAATGCGCAACGCTAATAATAAGTTTTCAGCCCGATTTGAAAAAGTTCAAGCTTACTTAAATGCACAAGGTAAAAGTCTTGATACAGCGACTTTTGAGGAAATGGACAGCGCATGGGATGCGATAAAAAAAGCGGGCTAATTATTTAGGGCGTGTTGAACTTTGTGGATTGAAACTTATTCAATCTAGAGGCGATTAAATCGCGGCGTGAGTTTTATAACCTAGTGGGCTCGGTAACTGCTCCTGCGTTACTCTTGTAACTTACATCCATGTGAGAATAAGTAAAAATAGAGTAAAGCTCCCGCGTTCTGCTCACGCCTCTTACCTATATACATTTAGGTAACAAAGAGTTAGTAGCCCTAAAAAGAACTTAAAGGGCAGTGTATGCCTTGCCTTTATGCTGCGTTATCGTCTATTTATAGGGAAAACCACACATCACAGGTTCTGCCTTGCTTAAATACCAAATAAGCTGTTGAAAATTAAACCACCAAAGATCAACACGCCTTAGTCAATTTATATACTGTAATCGCCCATTTATAGAGAGTAGCTTATTGTACAAATTCTATTTTTTATAAAAAACCAAACTTACTGCTGTAAAGTCAATCATTATAGATAAACAAGCACTTAAATAGTGTGTGTTTTTTGTGCGTGTATTTACTAATTTTAGCTGGATTGATTAGCCGTGTTTTGGTACAATTTCGCCCCGTCTTGATGATATACCCTAAGGCTCTTCTTTGGGTGTTATATTCCTTTTAATTCCTGATATTCTAGGGTTCGCATGAGTACAAAATTTATCTTCGTTACTGGCGGNCTGGCCGCTATTTTAGAAGCCCGTGGTTTAAATGTTACCATTTTAAAGCTGGATCCTTACATCAACGTTGACCCAGGCACAATGAGCCCAATTCAACACGGTGAAGTATACGTTACAGAAGACGGCGCAGAAACTGACCTTGATTTAGGTCACTACGAGCGTTTTATTCGTACCAAAATGACTAGTCGTAATAACTTCACACAAGGCCGTGTATACGAAGACGTATTACGTCGTGAGCGCCGTGGTGAATACCTAGGCGCAACTATTCAGGTTATTCCACATATCACTAACGATATTAAGCAACGTGTATATGACGGTGCTGAAGGTTATGATATTGCTATTGTAGAAATTGGCGGCACAGTAGGTGATATAGAATCACAACCGTTTATTGAAGCAATCCGTCAGATGGGAACTGAAATTGGCCGCGAACGCGCGCTATTTATTCACTTAACGCTAGTGCCATTTTTAGGCCCTGCAGGTGAAGTTAAAACGAAACCAACTCAGCACTCTGTTAAAGAGTTACGCTCAGTAGGTATTCAACCAGATATTCTTATTTGTCGTTCAGACCGTAAACTACCAAATAATGAGCGTGCAAAAATCTCATTATTTACAAACGTAGAAGAAAAAGCGGTTATTTCATTACCTGACGTAGACAGTATTTATAAAATTCCAGCGCTATTAAAAACGCAAGAATTAGATAACTTCGTATGTCGTCGTTTTCACTTAGATCCACCTGAAGCTGATTTAGCTGAGTGGGAACAAGTACTTTATCAAGAGTCTAACCCAACGGGTGAAGTGACTATTGGTATGGTTGGTAAATACACTGAATTACCAGATGCGTACAAATCGGTTAACGAAGCCTTAAAGCATGCGGGTCTTAAAAATCGTTTAACAATAAATATTCAATACGTAGATTCACAAGATCTTGAAAGCAAAGGTGTTGAGCTGTTATCTAATTTAGACGCTATTTTAGTGCCAGGCGGCTTTGGTGGTCGTGGTGTTGAAGGTAAGATATTAGCGGCTAAATATGCGCGTGAAAACAAGGTGCCTTATTTAGGTATTTGTTTAGGTATGCAAGTAGCGCTTATTGAATATGCACGAAATGTTGCCGGTCTTACTGATGCTAACTCAACAGAGTTTAATGCAAAATCTGCGGCTCCCGTTGTTGGTTTAATTACTGAATGGCTTGATGCTGAAGGTAATGTTGAAACACGCAGCGAAAAATCTGATTTAGGTGGCACAATGCGTTTAGGTGCACAAAAATGTCATTTAACACCGGGTTCTAAAGTGCATGAAATGTACGGTAGTGATGAAATTGTAGAACGTCATCGTCATCGTTACGAAGTTAACAATAACTTTGTAGAGCAACTTGAAAAAGCAGGTTTGAGCTTCACTGGTTTATCAGAAGATAAAAAACTGGTAGAAATTATTGAAAATAAAGATCACCCTTGGTTTATTGCCGCTCAATTCCATCCGGAATTTACGTCAACACCACGTGATGGTCATCCGCTATTCGAAGGGTTTGTAGCAGCCGCTCATATCCACCAGAAAGCGTCATCATAATTTAAAAAAGCCGTGCATATTGCACGGCTTTTTTGTTTTAAGGGCTGACTAAGTTATATAAAACGTAGTAAAGTTAGTCGAACTCACCATTTTGGGAATATAGAGGAAACAAGATGTCAAAAATCGTAAAAGTAATCGGTCGCGAAATTATGGACTCGCGTGGTAACCCAACTGTTGAAGCTGATGTACATTTAGCTGATGGTTCATGGGGCCGTGCTGCAGCACCTTCAGGTGCATCTACAGGTACTCGCGAAGCATTAGAGTTACGTGATGGTGACAAAACACGTTATTTAGGCAAAGGCGTATTAAAAGCTGTTGGTTTTATCAATAACGAAATCGCAGACGCTCTAGCTGGTCAAAACGCATTAGAACAAAGCGCTGTTGATAAAGTAATGCTAGATTTAGATGGTACTGAAAATAAAGAAAAACTAGGTGCCAATGCAATCTTAGCTGTATCACTAGCGACTGCAAAAGCAGCAGCTCAATCTAAAAAAGTTGAGCTTTACGAACATATCGCTGACTTAAACGGTACACCGGGTGTTTATTCAATGCCTCTTCCAATGATGAATATCATCAATGGTGGCGAGCATGCAGATAACTCTGTAGACATCCAAGAATTTATGATCCAGCCAGTTGGTGCTAAAAACTTCCGCGAAGGCCTACGTATGGGTGCTGAAGTATTCCATAGCCTTGCTAAAGTACTTAAAGCTGACGGTCATTCAACGGCTGTTGGTGATGAAGGTGGTTTTGCGCCTAACCTTGCTTCTAACGAAGCGGCACTTGCTGCAATTAAAGTTGCTGTTGCAAACGCGGGTTACGAGTTAGGCAAAGACATCACTTTAGCGATGGATTGTGCTGCATCTGAGTTTTACGACAAAGAAGCAAACATTTACGACCTTAAAGGTGAAGGTAAAAAATTCACTTCTGAAGAGTTCAACTTCTTCTTACAAGATCTTACTACTCGCTACCCAATTGTTTCTATCGAAGATGGTCTTGATGAGTCTGATTGGGATGGCTTTGCACACCAAACAAAACTAATGGGTGATAAAATCCAATTAGTAGGTGATGATTTATTCGTAACAAACACTAAGATTTTAAAACGTGGTATCGACAACGGTATTGCTAACTCAATCTTAATTAAGTTTAACCAAATCGGTTCTTTAACTGAAACTTTAGCTGCAATTAAAATGGCTAAAGACGCTGGTTTTACTGTTGTTATTTCTCATCGTTCAGGTGAAACTGAAGACTCAACAATTGCTGATTTAGCGGTTGGTACTGCTGCAGGTCAAATTAAAACGGGTTCATTGAGCCGTTCTGATCGTGTTGCTAAGTATAACCAATTGCTTCGTATTGAAGAGCAATTAGGTGATAAAGCACCGTACAATGGTCTTAAAGAAGTTAAAGGTCAGTAATTCTATTTCATATAGAATCTGATTTTTAATTTAGATTATAAAATCCTCGCACAAGCGGGGATTTTTTATGCCTGATACTTTTATTCAAAGAGGTGAGAATAAGTTGTAGGCGTTAAACTTGCTGACGCGCGCACGCAGTGCAAACAAAGGGGACACAAAAGTATAATTATTTATTGAAGCTTTCGTTTTTTTGCGCACTTAAAGCTGAAACTGCTGTTTTAAAATATCACCAGTAAAACTCGTTTTTAAATAAAAACCACGTGGTAAGGTTTTTATTATTTGTCCATTAGGACCAATAGCATCGGTTACTATTTTGCTATGGGCCGCTTTAGGGCGAATTTGCATTACATCGCCTAAATGCCCTGATATTTCATCAATTCGACCAAGTGCAATTAACTCCATTTGCTCCTCCCAGTCACGCTGTAGCAGTGCATCTTGCGCAGGAGTAGGTTGCCATAAAAAACCGCTGCCTATCGTCCTATCAAATGGAGCTATATCGCGTTCACTTAAAATAGGTAACCATAAAACATGGTTTAGTTTTTTACGCACACTGCTGTTATGCCAAATCATGCCGGTTACATTCATGAGAGGTGTAACCGATACAAATGTTGTTTCTAGCGGTTTACCTTTATAAGAAATAGGCAGTGTTTTAAGTTCAATTCCTAAGTCTTCAAAATCGGGAAGGGGCTTTGAGCCCGCTGTAGCTCCTAAAACATATTCAATTAATTGTCCCGTCCAGCCTTTTTCTCGTAGTAAATCGTCAGGTGTTTTAAAATTATACTCATTGGCTAATTGACCAAGTGTAAGCCCTGCAATGTTATTAACGCGCTGTATTAAGTCATTAATTGAATGTGGTTTTATCGGTCTCATATCACTAATTTAAGTTGTATAAATATCATGAGCATGATAGCAAATAGCCTAAGCCGTGGATATCTTTAGGGTTGTTTGTTTTTTGTGCAGGGTGTGTGTGCTGTAATTTTATGCACACCAAAAAATGAGAAAATTAAGTTAAGTGACTGAACTACATTATTATTTTTTAAATTTGCGTTCATAATTGATTAAGCTAATTTAGAGTTGTATTGATAAATACATATGTATAAACAAGTTTATCCACAGATTCTGTGGAGAACATGGGTTTTTAGATCTTATATTGTGGATTTGTTTGCAAAATGAGCGTGTTTTACAAAAGTTATGCACAAGCTGTGAGTAAGCATAGTAAAACTACGTGTTAAAGTTATCTTAATGCACAAATTCAATTAGCATTGTTACTATTTCGAAAATGAATGCAATTGTTGTAAAGTAACACCTTGATATTAAGCCCTTGTGAAAAGCCTAATTTTAAAGCGCAACGTGGCTTGGGTATAATAGTGTTTGCCGTATTGCGGGTAATGTGGAACAATCATAAAAAATCGACTTACAAATGAGGCACTAAGGTGATTGATGCCGAAGGTTTTCGTGCCAATGTCGGAATTGTAATTTGCAATAATCAAGGGCAGGTATTTTGGGCTAGACGTTATGGTCAACATTCTTGGCAATTTCCCCAAGGTGGTGTTGATGATGGTGAAACGCCGGAACAAACTATGTACCGTGAATTACACGAAGAAGTAGGGCTGCGACCAGAAGATGTAGAAATAGTCGCAAGTTCAAAACATTGGTTACGCTATAAATTACCCAAACGATTAATCCGCCGCGACTCTAGTCCGGTGTGTATTGGGCAAAAACAAAAATGGTTTTTACTAAAATTACGTTGTGAAGACGAAGATGTAAACTTACTTAAAACTCATCATCCAGAATTTGATGATTGGCGTTGGGTTAGTTATTGGTATCCTGTAAGACAGGTAGTATCGTTTAAACGGGATGTTTATCGACGTGTAATGAAAGAGTTTGCACCTTTCGCCATGCCTTTTAACAAGAGAGAACAACATAAAGATCATTGGCGAACTAAAAGGTAGAAAACTAAGTACAAAATAAAGGAGCAGGACATGCTGGCTACACTGAGATCTATTGCTGAGTCTGTATCGCAACAAGCGAGTTTAGACAATGCTTTAGTGTGCTTTGTGCAAATGGTAAAAGATGCCATGAAAACCCAGTGCTGCTCTATTTATTTTGCTGATTATAGCCAAGATAATTTTGTACTTATGGCAACCGAAGGGCTAAACCCCGATGCGGTAGGTAAGTTTAGAATAGGTTTTACCGAAGGTTTAGTTGGTTTAGTAGCGCAACGCGAAGAACCGATTAATATTGCATTTGCTAAATCTCACCCGCGCTTTAAGCTCTCCCCCGAAGTAAATGAAGAAGGCTACAATGCTTTTTTATCTGTGCCCGTGGTACATCAAAAAAAAGTACTCGGCGTTATTGTTGTTCAACAAAAAATGGCGCGTGTATTTAGCCAAGATGAAGAATCGTTTTTAATAACTCTTTCAGCTCAACTAGCTTCACAGTTAGCACATGCTGAGATTAAAGAAGTTTTACGCCAAGATGAATCATCTCATCAAACGTCTGTTTTAAAAGGGGTATCGAGTGCTCCAGGAATTGGTATCGGCCAAGCGTTTGTGCTTCTTCCAAAGCTTGATTTTAAATCAATAGAACTTTTAAAAGATAGTGATGTAGTAGAGCAAAGACGTTTATTTACTCAAGCAGTTGCCGCCACTCGTAAAGAGTTTAATACCCTTTCAATGACACTAAGTGACTCTATACCGCATGAAGCATTAGCAGTATTTGATGTATACCAACAATTACTTGATGCTAAAAGTTTAGGTCATAATGTTGAAATGCAATTGCAAGAAGGCTGGTGTGCTAAAAGCGCTCTAAAAATAGTGATAGAGCGTTTAATATCACAATTTAATGCCATGCAAGACCCATATATAAAAGAACGTGCTGTTGATGTTAAAGATATTGGCTTGCGTGTATTACACCATCTTGTAAACACGGAGCGAGCAGTTAAAGATTACCCGCCTAATACCATTCTTATTGCTAATACAGTAACGCCCGCTATGCTTGCTGAAGTACCTAAAGGGTGTTTGTCAGGGGTAGTGAGTGTTAGTGGTTCTGTAAATAGCCATGCGTCAATTTTAACGCGAGCTATGGGTATACCGGCAATCTGGGGTATCGAAGATTTACCTTTGTTGCAGTTTAATAATAAAACAATGATTTTAGATGCATTTGCAGGGCGTTTATATATATCGCCTTCGCAAATGTTGGTCGATGAATACACTCGATTACAACATCAAGATAACCTACTTAATAATCGCTTTTTAGAAGAACAAAACTCAGAAGCTGTTACTCTCGATGGTGAGCGTATTAGCTTACGATTAAACGCAGGGCTTGAACTCAATACAGAGCAAAGTAGTGTTGATATTTGTGATGGCGTGGGGCTGTATCGTACTGAAGCGTGGTTTATGCAAAAAGGGCAGTTTCCTTCACAATTAGAGCAAGAAAACTGGTACCGAGAAGTATTAAAAAGCTACCATCCAAAACCAGTGGTTATGCGTACCTTAGACATAGGTGGTGATAAAGTACTTGATTACTTTAATATTACCGAAGAAAACCCATTTTTAGGATGGCGTGGTATTCGTATAAGTCTTGATCATCCAGAACTATTTTTAGATCAACTCAAAGCCATGCTTAAAGCAAATATGGGCTTAGGTAATTTAAAAATAATGCTGCCAATGATCAGCGGCTACGAAGAAGTAGAAGAGTCGCTCGCTTTGTTCGAGCAAGCTTATTACGAACTAAGTGAAAAATACCCAGAGAAAACCATAGAAAAACCAGCAATAGGCATTATGATTGAAGTACCTTCTAGTGTATTTATGATCCCAGAATGGTCTAAAAAAGTCGATTTTTGCTCGGTAGGCAGTAACGATTTAACTCAATACTTATTAGCGGTTGATAGAGCCAATGCGCGAGTGGCAGATCTTTTTACGTCATATCACCCTGGTGTACTTAGAGTATTAAATAAAATAGCGTGTGAGTGCGAGCAATACAAAATACCGTTTAGTTTGTGTGGTGAGCTTGGCGGTGATCCTGAAGGTGCTATTTTACTTATAGCAATGGGTTATAGGCGCTTAAGTATGAACTTATCGTCACTCAATAAAATAAAATGGGTATTAAGGCGTTTAAAAGTGAGTGATATGGATAAATTACTTACTGAATGCTTGGCTCAATCTACCGCTAAACAAGTACTGCGTTTAACGCGTAACTTTATGCTAGATCATAAACTCGGTGATTTGTTTTATACACCTAAATAATTCGGCACTTCTAAATGTTTAGAGGTGCTATATATTATGCCAATAATCCTTTAATATATGCATTCCCAATAGGTATTAGAGATAACTATGTATGACTTAGGGCTGTTGGTCGCAAGTTGCGCACTACTAGGCTGTATTGTCGGATTTTTAGCTGGATTATTAGGCATTGGCGGCGGTTTAATTATTGTCCCAGTACTCAGCGCTTTGCTACTCTTATTCGATGTAACTTCGGTAGATCATGTATTAGTGATTGCTATTGCAACATCGCTTGCCTCAATATTATTTACCTCGACGTCTTCAGCCTTGGCTCATCATAAAAATGATAACGTGCCTTGGGCAATTGCGCCTTGGGTTATGTCGGGTGTTGCTTTAGGGGCACTTATTAGTGGTTTTGCAGCCAGCCTCATACCTGAACAAATATTACGAACTGTATTTGCAGTAAGTGTTGTCTTTATTGCAGCAAGAATGGTGCTATCTACTCGTAATAAAGCTGTGTCAGAAAAACCGTTACCAGCAGGTCCTATTTTAGGTGGCATTTCTGCTGTAATGGGCGGGCTATCGGGATTAATTGGTATTGGTGGCGGGGCGCTTATTGTGCCTATGCTTAACCACTTTTCGGTTGATATTAAAAAAGCCATTGGTTGCGCTGCAGCATGCGGAATTGTAATTGCACTGTTTGGCTCTATTGGGTACATCAGTGCTGGTTGGCAGGTTACAGATTTTAAAGACGGTTTTGTTGGGTTTGTGTATCTTCCCGCATTATTTGGGATTGTAATTACATCGTGGTTTGTCGCACCTTTAGGGGCTAAAGCAACGCACTATTTACCAGTAAATACAATAAAGAAAGTTTTCGCGGTATTGCTTGTTGTTATCGCAATTAAAATGATTTTTAGCTAAAGGTTTATTTTTTATGTCACTTGAGTTTCCTCAAATCGATCCAATTATTTTTTCAGTTGGACCACTAAGCGTACGATGGTACGGATTAATGTATTTAATAGGTTTTGCATTTGCGATGTGGTTTGCTAATCGCCAAGCGTCAAAACCAAACTCTGGTTGGACTAAAGAGCAGGTGAGCGACTTCCTATTTTACAGCATGCTGGGAGTTATTCTTGGTGGACGTATTGGGTATGTATTGTTTTACCAGTTTAGTTACTTTATAGAAAACCCACTTTATTTATTTAGAATAGACCAAGGTGGAATGTCGTTTCATGGTGGAACATTAGGCGTTATAGCTGCCGTCGCTATTTTTTCGTGGACGCGTAAAAAATCACTTCTTCAAGTTGGCGATTTTGTTGCACCACTCGTACCTGTAGGATTATTAGCAGGGCGTATTGGCAACTTTATAAATGGCGAGTTATGGGGCCGAGTTACCGATGTGCCATGGGCAATGGTATTTCCTACTGGCGGGCCACTTGCGCGTCATCCATCACAGTTATACGAAGCATTTTTTGAAGGCTTAGTGCTGTTTTTGATACTACATTGGTTTATTAAAAAGCCTCGCCCAGCGGGCAGTGTAGCAGGTGTGTTTTTATTAGGTTATGGCGTATTTAGGTTCTGTATTGAGTACTTCCGCCAACCTGATGCGCAATTAGGTTTATTTGCCGACTTTATATCAATGGGACAAATACTTTCGTTGCCAATGATTGTAGGTGGTTTAGGCTTATTAATTTGGGCATATAAGCAACCTAAACAAATAACCACAGCTAAAGCATAATAAGAAGTAACCTATGAAACAATATTTAAAATTATGTCAGCGCATTGTTGACGAAGGGCAATGGGTAGAAAACAAACGTACCGGTACGCGTTGTTTAACCGTTATTAATGCCGATTTAGAATACGATGTAGCTAACAACCAGTTCCCGATGATCACGACCCGAAAAAGCTACTACAAAGCTGCCATTGCTGAGTTACTAGGGTATTTACGTGGTTACGATAGCGCTGAGCAGTTTCGTAATATTGGCTGTAAAACGTGGGATGCTAACGCAAACGATAACAACGCATGGCTTAATAATCCTCACCGTAAAGGCGAGGACGATATGGGCCGTGTGTATGGTGTGCAAGGACGTGGTTGGCAACGGCCAGATGGTTCAACACTCGATCAGCTTGCTAAAGTAATTAATAACTTAAAAAATGGCATAGATGATCGCGGTGAAATAATTACCTTCTATAATCCAGGTGAGTTTGAATTAGGTTGCTTGCGCCCGTGTATGCATACACACACTTTTTCGCTACTTGGTGATACATTATATTTAACGTCGTATCAGCGTAGCTGCGACGTGCCATTAGGGCTGAATTTTAATCAAATTCAATGCTTTGTATTACTCGCGTTGGTTGCTCAAATTACAGGGCATAAAGCAGGTAAGGCGTATCATAAAATTGCAAACGCGCATATTTACGAAAATCAGTTAGAATTAATGCGTGACGTACAATTAAAACGAGAGCCGTTTACGTCTCCACAATTAAAAATAAACCCAAAAATTAAATCGCTAGACGACATAGAAACGTGGGTTACACGAGACGACTTTGAAGTAATAGGCTATGAAAGCCATGAACCGATCCAATATCCGTTTTCGGTATAATAATTAATAAATTAAGGAAAGCATAATGAAAGCAGTTATTCCAGTAGCAGGGCTTGGTACTCGCATGTTGCCAGCCACAAAAGCAATCCCAAAAGAAATGTTACCAATAGTTGACCGTCCTTTAATTCAGTACGTAGTTAACGAAGCCGTTGCTGCCGGTATTAAAGAGATCGTACTTGTAACGCACTCAAGTAAAAACTCAATCGAAAATCATTTTGATACAAGTTTTGAACTTGAAGCTACATTAGAAAAGCGTGTTAAGCGGCAATTACTTGCCGAAGTGCAAGCTATTTGCCCTAAAGACGTAACTATAATTCACGTACGCCAAGGTGAAGCAAAAGGTTTAGGGCATGCAATTAGCTGTGCTGCACCAATTATTGGTAACGAACCGTTTGTTGTAATTTTACCTGACGTAATTATTGATGATGTAGAAAGTAACCTTAAAAAAGACAACCTAGCTGAAATGATCAGCCGTTATAACGAAACAAAACATAGCCAAATAATGGTAGAGCCAGTACCAGTAGAAGATGTTGATAAATTTGGTGTAGTTGATTTAGGCGATGTTACTTTAAGCCAAGGTGAAAGCTCACCAATTTTTAATATGGTAGAAAAGCCACCTGTAGACGAAGCACCATCAAACTTAGCAGTTGTTGGTCGTTATGTATTAAGTGAAAATATTTGGCCATTACTGGCTAAAACCCCACAAGGTGCGGGCGATGAGATTCAGCTTACAGATGCAATAGCAATGTTAATGCAGCACGAAAAAGTAGATGCATACGCAATTAAAGGTCGTAGTCACGACTGTGGCAGCAAAATTGGTTACTTAAAAGCGACAATCGAATTTGCACTTCGTCGCGACGAATTTGCAGGCGAACTTAAAACGTTTATTAAAACATTAATATAATTTAATTACTTTTTAAATTATTGAAGGCGCCTATATGGCGCCTTTTTTAATGTTTAAGTTATAACAACTCTTAATGGCGTTTTAGGCATAAAATAGAATAGTTTTATTATCTATACAGACATATTATGAAATATGTTGTAGTGTTTATATTAACTGGCATTAAATTTGTATTATGTATAGTTCTCAAGGTAGAGAGGGAACAGCTTGCATCATGTTTTAAATATGATCAGCTTGTAAAGAGCTAAGTGTTATTGCTCACAACTTAAAAGTTAAACGCTTCCTTGCAAGAATGTTTAACTGAAATGTAAGTGTAAACACACTGATTTCAGGATAACGAACACATGTTGAAATATAAAAAAAATAACAATGGGTTATTACTTAGTTTGCTTATGCTTTTTTTTGGTACGGCGTGCACGCTTCTGCCGGAAGAAAAATCATTGCAGCATGAACAAAGTGATTCACCAGAGTATGTATCTATAACTGCATTAGAGCTTGCGCAATTAAAAGATGCTGCAATGCAATGGCAACAAGCAAGATTAGGCATTGAGCGCATTTTAAAGCTCGAAAAAGAGATAACGTATCTTGTTAATCATATTGATATTATTAACACTAAAGCGCTAGCACAATCTGAGCAGGGACACGGTAATAAGTACACCCGTACGCCGCTCGAAACAAACACTACAAAACCACAACAAAGAATTAAGCCTACTAATAGCAATAAAAAACAAACTGTAAAATTAAACGCACCTAAACATGTATTTGCATTACAAGTTGCTTCAGTCGACTCTGAAAAAAGCGTAGTGAAAGCATGGCACGACCTAAATAAACAAGCGGCTCCTTTATTTAGAGACAAAATTTTGACTAATGTTGAAACAGCTAACATTAACAATAAAACGTATTACCGATTAAAACTTGGCTCATATCAAAACCTAAAAAATGCAAAAGCAGATTGTGAAGTATTTAAGCTTTATAAACTGGATTGCATTGTAAGTAATTACACCGATAAACCAGTTAAGTTATAATTAAAATCCAAACTTGCTTATAATTTTTTTATCCATAAAATACCCTCCTTATAATTAGCTGTTTAGGGCAATATTAAGTTTATTCTTCTGACAGCAATTCAAATTGGAAATTTTAGGGAAAGTGAATGCCTATAAAAATGGATTTTAAGCAAGTTGGGCTTTTGTTCACTTTAGCGTTAACTCTTAGCGCTTGTAGTACCGTAAAACAAAAAGAAAAGCCTGAAGTTAAAGCACCTGCAGTACTTATTCATAAAGCAGATTTAGAACAACTACAAAATACCGCTGAGCAATGGAAAACCGCGCAACCAAAGATTGAAAAACCACTTCAGCTAGAAGCGAAGGTATCTGAGCTTACTTCAAGTTTAGAGCAAATAGACACCCGAAACATACGTTATGAAAATGCCATTGAAACCATTTTTAATGAAGAGAGTATTTTAAAAAGCCAACAAACATTGTTTGCTATACAAGTTGCTTCATTTAAAAATAAAACTAGCTTAGAAAGTGCGCTTACTGCTTTAAGATTAAAAGCTCCTAAAATTATAAATGCAGAGCTACCTGTTAATATAGAACCAATTGTTGTAAATAACATCACCCTTTATCGTTTAAAGTTAGGTGCTTATATAAAAAAAGCCGCCGCAAAAAATGATTGCTCTATATTAAAAAAACAAAAAATAAATTGTTTTGTAAGTTATTACACCGAGCAACAACCTCAGTAACTATCTTTTAGGCATAATACTTGCTTTATTCTCTGTATATTTGAAAGAGGATGGCAACTATGCGCCTTTTATTACCCTTATTATTAGTTAACTTAGCTGCTTGTAGTTTAATACCTCAGCCAGAGCCGAGTGTGAGCACCAATGCGCCTAAAGCGGCAATGGCACCCTATACAGTAAACGACTACATAAATAACTTAACTGTGCAGCTTAGCCATATAAAAGAGCCGCTAAGTAATAATACACGAATAGGTGTAAGCAGTTTTTATTTTGCAGATGCACTCGACTCTAAGCTTATGACCGAGCAAGCATCTGGTTTAAGTCAACAAATTCAAGAAAGCCTGCTAACTCAAATGACGCAGCTTGGCTATAACACGGTAGAGTATCGATTAGCTAATAACTTAAATTTATCGACTAATGCAGATAGCGTACTTAGTCGTGATTTAGCGCAGTTACGCAAACGTCAGAATATTGACTTGATAGTCACAGGCACAGTTACACGACAACAACATGCTTATATCGTCAATGCGCGATTAGTAAATATAAATAATAAACAGGTGTTATCTGCTGGCAGTACTGAGATCCCTATTAATGTAATGTGGGGTGATGAAAAAATTCAGCAGCGCGACGGTTACTTATACCGCAGCGAATACTAACCAGGAGCACAAAATGAGAAATCTATTAATTACTTTATGTTTGCCATTAGGCTTTGGTTGTTCGCAAATATTAGGTGTAACTAACTCAGAAGCCGAGCCAATTGTTGAGCAAAGTAACCAAAATACACAATTGGTTAGTAATCAGCGAGAAGTTGCAGCACCAACCGTCAATAACAACCTGTTTCAATCTGGGTTGGTTCAACAAAATAACTACACTAAATCTACACCGTCAGTGCGTAAAAATATAAATCACTACGTGCGTGGAATAATGCAAGATATGGTTGAAAATTTACAATACGTAAATGAAAAAACACCACTCGCTGTTTCCAGCTTTGTATTTTTGGATGATGACTACACTAAAAGTAGCTTACTAGGAAACCAAATTTCAGAAAGCTTTATGCACGAACTACATAGCTTTGGCGTACCTGTTATTGATTTTAAAACAACCGACTATATGCGTGTATCACCCGAAGGTGACTTTGTATTTAGCCGTGATTATTTAGAGTTAAACCAAGATCAAACCTTTAATTATGTATTGGCGGGAACACTTGTAAGCCATCAGGGTGGGGTATTAGTAAATGCTCGTATTGTTGGTCTAAAAAGTAAAGCGGTTGTGGGTACTGCACAAGGCTTTATTCCGCAGTCAGTGGTTGATGCACTCAATAGCAATTACCGCACAGATGGCATAATGCTAAAACAAGCAAGTAAGTGAGGTTAAAATGTATTATAAACTAACCAATACCCTTGTTGCTTTTACATTATTAGGCTTGGGCGGTTGCTCAATAGCACAAACCCAAAACCATGAGCATGTAGAAACAACTAATTCACGCACTAATTTTGATGTGAACGCAGTGTATGAGCAAAAACAAATAGCGCACAATGCTCAAATACAAAATGAGTACGATTCATCAAAGCAATTTATTCCAGGCAAACATCATAAAACATTAGCTAATTACGTAGAGCAAATGGCACTTGATTTAGTCGACACTCTAGAGTCAGAAAATGATGAAGATACGCCTAACATAAACATAGCTGTAACTACTTTAGTCGATTTAGATGCATCGCTTAACAACAGCAATCAGTTAGGTAATCAAATTTCAGAAACGTTAATTCATCAATTACAAAAGTTTGGATACAGCGTAGTCGATTTTAAAACCACAGATACCATTGACGTTAATAGCCGTGGTGACTTCGCTTTTTCGCGTGATATTGCAAAGCTGAGTGAAGATCAAATGGCAAGTCATGTACTGGCAGGCACTTTAATTTATCGCCATAACGGAGTTATAGTTAATACTCGCGTTATAAACGTTAAAACAAAGCAAATTGCAGCCAGTAGCCGAAAATTAATACCGTTATACGTCCTAGATAAAGAAGATATTTACTTATCAAGCAATTAACTTCATTTGGACTTGATATAAAAAACCAGATGCCGTTATAATTCAACCCATTAAGCACACCGCTTTAGTGGCCTCTTAGTTAAATGGATATAACGGCCCCCTCCTAAGGGGCAGTTGCAAGTTCGATTCTTGCAGGGGCTACCAATAAAATCAATGGTTTACAATTTAAATTCCTAACCTCGCTCTTTATGTGTAGCACATATGCAGTATTGTTGATTAGTGCTGAAATTACAAAAGGCTTATTCGTATTTTTTAATAAAATTATTTAATCACATTCAAGACTGCTTTGAGCTATAGCCGACGGTCAGTGATTATAGCATCGGAAGCTAATAATTAATCTTATTTAGATTGAGTATCTTACATCAAGTGAAACTACTATATTAATACTACTATTTTTCGGGAGGATTACCTAACGACTTCATATGCTAATATTTTTTGCTCAGAAGCCTTAACTACTTTTTACTATAGCCTCTAAAATGACCTCGGATTTGATCAACATACATTTTCTTTAAACGTCGGTTTTCATCTTCAAGCTCTTTCATTCGCGTCATTAAAGAGGCATCCACGCCACCGTATTTTTCGCGCCATTTATAAAAGGTTGAGTTGCCCATCATATTCGCTGCATAGCTCAATATGGTGGCACACCGCTATCGGCTTACTTCAAAATAGCGAAGATCTGAGTGTCTGTAAATATGCTTTTTTCATTATTTTCTCCTGTGTATACAATAAGAGAAAATTCTATGCTTGGCATCTATTATTTTTTCGGGGGAATTACCGCGTCATTGCTCACGACTACGTATTTTTCTCATGGATATCTCCTAATTGAAATTTGGAAATAGCTTAAAAGCTTTGATGAGTGATTAGCTTGGTAGTAAAGGCTGCAAAGTGCAGCCTTTACCATATGTTATTGCAACATAAAGGTTTCGTATTCTAAGCTTTCAAATTGTCTCGATAGCCAAAACAAACCAATTACTGAGCTTACAATGGTCGCCAAAGCAAAACCATATCCATAAAACTGTGGTCCAAGAGCAACTGAGATATAGGTAAGTACAACATTAACGACTAAAAATATGCCCGCTAATACTAATACCGTAAAACGTTTATCGAGGTAAAATAAAATATTTAAAATAGATAAAAATATTACTTGCACGCCTACACCAACAACGTCAATAAATAGAAGCGTTTTATAGTTTGGGTCAATTCCGATAAAGGTGAGTATTTGCTCTCCCCACAATAATAAACAAGCGACGGTAATACCCTGAATTTTAAAAATATCGTATATGCCGCCACGAGCAGTTTGAATCATATTGTCTTTTAAAAGGTAAATTTCTTCGAGTGATGAGCCGCCGCGTATTGCTGTGTAAAAACGGTCGTATTGCTCAACAAAATCGGTTTCCATTTTCACTAAAAATACAGCCATGCCAGGGATAATAGACAGATAGGCTAAAAATATTGGTAAGTCGTAAATAGGACTTGCTCTAAGTGTGCCAATAATTTGAATAGATGTACTTGGTGAGTACCAAAAAATAATTTTATCAGCCCACACACCAATGTTATAAAATAACCCACAGAAAAATAGGCTGTAATACACGTTTTTATTATGTAAAAAATCAAAGCTTATAAGTTTTTCGCCTGGGTAGCGCCTAATAATCATAAATAAAAAGCTAAAAAAGAGTAGTGCTTCACCGGCAAAAAAAGCAAAAAATAACCCGTCCAATTGCCAGTCTCTGAGTAGGTAAGCCAGTAATACCATAAAAGCGTATCCGCTTAACATGGTAATTAAAATTAACCTATACTCTTTCATTCCAGATAAAAATATTGCACCAAGCCATTGATTACATAAGCTAATAAAGGCACCTAAAATAATTATTTTAGTAACTACCGGTATTGGTAAAAATGGCCAAACAGCTAAGCCAACAAGTAGCGCACCTATGGTGGTAATTAGTTGAGCGCCAAGTAAGTTTGGCAGAACTTTGGCTTCTTCTTTTTTAAAAAATAAATCAGCAATAAAGCGGGTGAGCATTAATTGCAAACCACCGGTTAAAATAAGTGATGCTGCCATCATGTAGGTAACAAGCGTTAAAAATTGAATGATCAGTACTTTTGGCAGCACTACGCCTAAACTTAAAATACCGATAAGCATTAAAGCGACTATAGATAATAACCAAGGACCAGAACCTATTAATCCTGCATAACCATATGCTTCAAATACTGAAAGCAGGGTATTCTTTTTGAGAATTTTACGTATCTCAAAACCTATTCCGGCCATGACATTGTATCCTTATAAAGAGTGTCGTATCGTGTAAACATATGACTCTCATCATAAAATGTTTGTACGCGTTTAAGACCGCTTGCCTGGTATTCACGCCATTTTTCATTGTCCATCAGCATATTTGATATTTGTAATGCTGTTTCGCTAGATGAGGCTATTGATACAACTTCACCGGCTTTACCCAATGCTTTATCTTCATCGGTGGAGCCTTCTATTATTTCTCGACATGAGCCCACATCACTTGCAAGCACAGGAACGCCTGCAGCCATTGCTTCTAGCAGTACTAAGGGTTGAGCTTCAGAAATAGACGTTAGTGCAACCAGACCCAACTTAGGGAGTACTTTAGTTATATCTTGCATGCCTAAAAACTTGACGTTATTTTCTAAATCTAAACTGCCTACAAGTAATTGGCATTCTTTATAATATTGCGGGTCTTCTTCATAAGGACCTATAATCCAGCCTTCTATGTTTGGCATATTAGACTGTACTTCTTTAATTGCACGTATGAAGGTTTTTATATCTTTTATAGGCACTACGCGACCAATTAATCCCACTGTTTGCGGAATTTCGTCTGAGCGCTGTGCAAGTGCATCTGTAAAGCGAGACGTTTTAATACCATTGGGAACAACAAATGCTTTCTCTGGTGTAGCACCATCTGTAATTTGTCGTTGTCGGTTTCCGTCGTATAAAGAAATTATTTTATCGGCTTCTTGATAAGTTGTTCGACCAATTTGTTCAAAAAAGCTGATCCACATACGGCGTATAAAGCCCATTTCGGTATTTAAATTTTTACCCAAACGCTGTTCAGAGTCTTTAATCCAACTAGCTTGAATAAGATCTATTTTACGCTCTTTGGTATAAATTCCATGTTCGGTTAATAAAAACGGGGTATTACTTATTACACTAGCACCTGCGCCTAAAAGCCCTGCATAGCCAGTTGATATTGAGTGAATAAGTTTAACACTTGGTAAGCCGCGAGCAATTTCGGCTATTTTAAATAGTGGTTTATACAAGTTGCGATATGACCAGAAAAAGTCGATAAACGATGATTCATCACAATAAGTTAAGTAATACTTTGAAAGCACTTGCCATGATGACTCACTATACAAAAAGTCAGCTTCGTTTATACCTTCTTTTTTAGCAAGGTTTTCAAAGGCAAACTTAAGGAGCTCTGTTGGAATTGGATCTTTACAATCACGAAAATAGTTTTGTAATTGCTGCCAAAATTCAAAGAGTTCTTTTTTATATTTAATACCATGCTTGGCTTTTATTTCGGAGGTATCGTTTTCAACCAAATAATGAACATGTAGTTTTGTTACGTTTTTAGGTAAAGTATATTGAATTTCACCATAATGCTCTGATGCACCACCTAAAAAGATAAGCTCAAAAGTATAATGAGGTAAACCTTCAATAATTTGATGAACCCAGCTCGACACTCCGCCACGTACATAAGGGTAGGTGCCCTCTAAAACCAGTAATATATCGGCGCTTGTTTTAGGCATTCCAATACTCCTGTAAATGACGTAATTCGCTCCCTTTAGCTTGCTCAGGAAGTTCTTCTAAATAACGCTTACAGTCATCTAGTTTGTTCATACAAAAAGCAACTTCGGCTTTATATGGTAAAACATGGCGACGTGCCATACCAAGCTCGGTTGCTTTTGTTAAATGCTCAAGCGCTTGCTCATATTTACCTAGTGATAAACAAAGGCGACCTAAAAAAACAAAGGTAGCTGGCTTTTTTACATACTTAATGCTTTCAAGCGATAATGCTTCGGCTTTTTCTAGTACGTATGTACGTAGAGCACCTTGTGCTAACCCTAAATAACTTAATTCCCAATACAGTTCAGCAAGTTGTTGTTGTAAATTACTTAATTTTGGCTGTTGTGTAATTATGGCTATTTCTTGTTGGTATAAGCCTATTTTTTCATTCAGCTTGGTTTCTTTGCCATCAAGTGTTGAGTAGGCCAATAAACGAATATCATCTTCTAAGTCTTTAAGAGCGAGCTTTAAAATAGGAATCGCCTTTATATCACTCATATGACGAGCAGCCATTACAGCACTCAAGCGTTTGTTGGGTTCGCTGGCATATTTTAAAATCGCTTTTAAACCACCAATTGAATAGGTTGGATTAGCTGAAACGACTCTTGCTTCGAACGGGAGTTCTGGGATTTGATGTTCTTCAATTTCAATTTCATCATTTTTAATTGGTTTACACAAAGCAAAAGTAAGAGCAAATACAACACCAATAATACCAAAAACAGGGAGTGTAAATAATAATAAAAACAACAATAAGGCACTGCTAACGAGTGTGGTTTTATACTTTAAAGGAAACAAAATATAACTAACAAAAGTAAAAAATAGACTTGCTAATGCATGCAATAAAATAGCAATGAGCCAATCAGGTGTATCAAGAATTTCTATTAAAGCAAAATACTCACATATACACCCACATATAGCCGCAATAATTATTCTTATCATGAAAGTGCTACCAGTCTCTTTATATTGTCGTTACTAATAGGAAGCGCCATTTGCTGTTCTATAATTATCTCTAACTCGGCTAAGTTTTTACCTGTACGTTCCTTGCTCCAGCTATCTACGCGAGCAATAAAACCACTTTTCTCTAACTCATCAGTCATCGGCATGAGTAGGAGTAACGTTTGTTTTTCATTATCGTATAAGTAAACATCTAAACCTCGACGAGCTTCGGTTAAATAGTCCATAAGTTGACGAGATTCTTCACTAATTTTATTTGCTTTAATTTTTAATAAATGAGAAGCAATGTTGTAACGTTTGGCTTCTTTATTTGCACGTTTTACTTGTTGAGTAAAGTAAGGTGTTTCTTCAATATTCATTACTGGGTTGGTTATTTCATGGCGTAATAAGTCACCAATATGCCCAGCCATAACAGCAAGTAAAGTCAGGGTGTTATCTTTGAGTGCAAAAAACTGTATTTTTTCAACTAAAATAGCAGCGTAAATATTATCGTTCACATCAATAAGTGGAATTGCTATGTGATAATTGCTTATACCTAAAGAAGCTTTAGAGTCTTTAACTGACACAAGTTCTTTTTCTTCAAACATCGCTATTACTAAAGGGTCTGATGTTACCGGCGGATTCATTTTACCAATAACAGCAAGAGGGGATTCTAAAATTTTATTTTTTTCAACCTTGTATAATCCCGCTTTTTCTAATGCACCATACTCTACAAATAAATTAATAATTACGTCGGCGGCACTATCTAGGCGTCTTTCTTTTAGTTTACCAATTGAAGTTCTTACTGCTTGTAATGACTCTCTTAAGCTGAGCGTATGACCTGCGAGCATTTGTTCAATACGGTCGTGTGAAGAGCTGATTAAGTGATACTGGCGCGTAAAAGTTTCTAACCTATCAGACACATATTCTAATTGAATACTTTGTTGCTGATTAGTCCGCTCCCATACATCTCTAAATTCACCGGTAATCATAATTACAATAATATAGCCAATCATAGCGTTAATATTAAACTCGCTTTGAGACGCTAAAACATTCGCTTGTAAAAGCAGTAGCTGACCAACAAGCAAAACTAATATGCTAATAAAGCCTTTTGAAAAACCATAACGTAAAGCGACTAAAAGTGGTCCTAATACGGGCCACGAAAAACCACCTTGCGTCCAAAAGGGATCCTCAGCATTAAACAGGACAGGCAGCCCTAAAGCCAATGCGGTAAATATAAATACCTCAGCCCATATCTGTAGCTCAGGAACTTCTCTTGGACGAAGGAAATGTGTTTTCACTCACTAACCTCTATATAAGAAATTAAATCGGCAATTACATCCTGTGCAGTTGCTGCAATACTATCTCGACCCCAACCACTTTTAGCAATAGTGCCAGTCCATACTGGAGTTGTTTGCCCATTTACGGTTAGTGATAAAGTAAGTGCAACTACTGGTTCGCCATCAAGACCTGCTTTATAACGCCACTCTTCGATACTGCCGCTAAGTACATAATCAGCTTGTTGAGTGCTTAACCATTGCATTGCGTTATCTAAACGGTATTGATCGTCAAGTGGTGGTAATTCTTTATTGTTATTACGTGGTGCACGAATAAGCGTTGGTAACTTATTTTGCTGCCAAATACTGGCTAAAATATCTTCTGCGCGTTCACCTGCAAGCGGTGTCTGAGCATGATTTACAAGTGGTAATAAAGCCACTGTTGTTGACGAACTAAGCTCTACATCATCAGCTACTCTACTTGTAGTACAAGCCGATAGCAGTAAAACTAAACATGGTATAACTAAGCGAAACATATTCTCTCCTAACATTAAAAATGTACGTAATATCCTAATTGTAATTGTGTATCTGAGTTACCTACTTTATTACTACTTTGGTAACCCAGCTGTAATTTAAATAAATCATCACCTAAAATAGACCACCCAGCGCCACTTGAAACCGACATATCAATATCATCGTTTATTGTTTGATATCCGGTGCTTATATCAAATAACCATGAAGGGCTTTCACCTAAATATGGAGGTTCTAACGAGCCATTTGATGCAAAAGAAGACCCTAAAGCAAAGCGTCTAAAAGGCTGAATATCTATATTTAATGGGATGTCATTACCGGTATTTAAAAGCGCATTTATACGTTCAAAATCTTGCCATTGCGCACTAAAATAAGCAGTCCAAATTGGTCTGTCTTTTAAAATACTGTATTGATACCGAGCGTTATATTCTTGTCCATTAATAAGTGAACTTCCATCATCACGTCGTGAAAAAGACATTGCCGCAGCTGATAGTTGCACACTTTGTCTGCCATCAATATTGTAGTTTACGTAGGCTGTTGCTTTATTAAGTTGCGCAAAGCTAAGTAATGCCTCTGACTGGCGGTTCTCTACGTTGTGCTCAAGCTTTAATCCAACTTGCGTACGAGAATCCCACTGGTAACGAGAGTCTAAACTAAACCCTTGGCGACTTGCTAAACTGCCTTGATGAGAGTCTATTTTTGCATCGAAATACCAACGACCCCACGTTATTTTATCTTCAATGGCAAACAATAAGCCGTTGTTATTAAAGTTTTTTTGGTTACTTAGGCTTAACTTCCATTGACCGTTCGCATATGGAAAATAAACATTAATGTCGTATTGGCTACTATTTAAACCAGCCTCTGGTGATAAGTTAATTTCAAGCGCTCTAAAGTACGAAGTACGCGCATTACGTACTAGGCTTAATTGTGATTCATCAGGCTCTTCGGTCAGCTCTTCATACCAACGTTGCATTGTGGCGTAAGGCTGCCTTAAATAGAGTAGGGCGTTTAACTCGTCTGCATCTGTTAATGTGTTTTCAGCAATAAGTTGCTTAATTTTATTAAATTCACCATTAGTCATATACAGTTGCAGTTTTTGCCACGGTTCTAATTTTTGAGCCGCTCTTCTGGCTAGCCACCAATTTGCAGCAGGTTGACCAATGGCATCAGGGGCAAGCTCATCCATTGAATTGAACTGCATCAAATGAGGAATAGCCATAGCGCCAGCCCAGCGGATCATTAATCCCCTGTAGGCATATTTATCTTTAGGTAAATGTTGTAATAAGTAATGATTAAGCTCGGTAGCGTTTGCATAATAACCTAGTAACCGCATTACATCGGCTAAATTTACAAGTGTCGTTAAATCGCTCGGATCGGCAATCGCCAATTTACGCAGGTAAAAGTAGGCGCTGTTATAAGATTTTTCATGAATAGATAAGCTGGCCAGTAATTGCGACCATGAATAACTGGTTTCGCCTTGCGAGTAGTTGTCTAAAATACGCTGTATCATAACCGTGTCGTGCATTTGTAATGCCAACCAACCTTGTGCTAACACTACATCTGGATTGTATTCACTTAATTTTGCAGCCCGATTTAAGGTCGTGTAAGCCGCATTTAAATCACTCTGATTTTGATACCAGTTTGAAAGAATTAACCACGCAGGGTAAAGTTCTTTATTATAACGTTGCTTTTCAAGCTCGCCATGAATACGAGCAACCGATTCTGCATCATCTATTTGTGTACTTAACAGAGCAATTTTAATGATCTGTCTAGATTGAAGTGGCGATTGTTTCCATAAATAATCAAGTAAACCTTTAGGATTACCTTCAAACTTTAATTGCTGATAATGAAGCATATCGCCAACACTTAACGTGCTAATCGCTTTTAGTTGCTCAAATGCATAAAGTTCTTCTTTTTTATCTTGAACGCGAAGTGCCATGTCTACTCTTGCAGTCCAAAACTCGCCGTCGGTGCTCTGCTGTTTATTTTTTAAAATAGATAATGCCGTTTTAAAGTCATCTTCAAGCCAAAAAGCACGCGCAAACCAAAGTAAATCTTTTTCTTCTTTAGGTCCTTTGTAGCTTGGCCACAGTGCTTTTAAATCTTTTAAGTTACCCGTATCGTGTAATACTTTTGCTTTCCAATATTGCGACAGAGTACTTTTACCATTAATTTGTTCAAAGCGGTTTATGTTATTTAGCTCTTGCTTAGCATTACCAATAAACTCATTCGTTTGCATCCATTTAGCAAAGCCATTACCTTTTAATTGTCTATTTTGAGCTTTATACGCGTATATATCGTTGGCATCTTGATATAAATACAAAGCGGTAGCATCATTTACGCTATCGGTAAGCATTGCAGGTGTTACAGCATGATTAGCCATCAACCATTTAAACTCATTTAATGCTTCTTTTGGTTTGTTTTGCCAGCGTTTAATTTTCCAATTAAGTAAATGAAGTTCTTTATCGTTTGGATTTTTAGCGAGTAATTTTGCTAGTAATTGCTCAGCACCTTTTGCATCCCCATTAGCTAAACGCAAATGCATAGCTTGAGTAAGGTACTGAGTACTATTTGGTTCTAATTTTAATAAGTCTTCAATTGCGTTTGCTGCATCTTCGGTATTACCAGCTAAGTTAGCTAAATAAAGTGTACGTTTAACATCCTTTTGGTCACCGTATGCTTTCCACCATGCATATGCTTGCACTGAGTCATTAGCCCCAAGTGCTGTTTCAATTGCTTTTGTTGCAATATCAGCATTTATGTTGGCTTTATAAATTAATAATGCTTTTGCTGGTTCGCCCGCGCTTAACCAGTAATTGGCAGCAAGCAGCGGCTTATTGTTTTTTTGATAATATTGCGCTACTTTTGCATTTAAACCAATTGCTTTAGCTATTGTAAGTACTTGCTCATCCCAGTTTTTAAATGCGCCAATTTTTAGAGATAGGTTTTCAAAATGGTCATCTTTTTTTGCACCACTCGCTAACCATAAAGAATAAAGTAGCTTTATTTCAAGTGCTGACTTTTTTTCACTCTTAGGAAGCTTTTCAAGCTCCCTTGTTGCTTCTGAGTATTCACTCAGCTCTATATGTAACTCCACTAATTTAGCACGCAATTTTTCGTTATTAGGGTCGGTGTTTAGCGCAGCATTAAGGTACGACTTTTCAAAAGTGTAATCTTGTGAAAGAGTGTCACCTTCTATAAATAAAGTGTGAGGAAATAGCGCATATAGTGCAAAACAGCTTACTGCCAATACGGCTAATATTGTTTTTAAAGAAATTAACTGAGGACGCTTTTTAGTGTTCATTATCGAGCGACTCCATTGCAGTTAAGATAGCCATAAAAGTTGCCAGCTGGTATTTCAAAATGAGTTAACTTACCTCGTGTAACGCCCTTAAATCGGGTTCCTTGATTAGATATAAACTGACAAGAACGTGCATTTATTAAATCAAGCGAAGCAGGTACCCAAGCTTTAAAGCTAACAGCACCGTTTACTTGCCAATTATCAATAACAACATTTGCAGAAGCTAAATACGGTTTATTAGTGCTTTTACTGTGGTCGAAGTTAAGCTGAGCTATGTCATCAATAATATGAACGTAATCACCTTTTTGAGTTACTCCTAATACACCTTGGCTTTGGGAAATATTTGGCATATCAAAATCAGTAGGAATTCGTAAAGTGCGGATATCTTTTGAACTAAATAACCATTCACCGTCACTGTTTTTGGCCAGTGCTGAAAAATAAAAGTCTTTTGCTATTTTAGCATAATGACTTAAATGTACAGGTGTATTTGGTCTTGCTTGCACGTAATCAATATTATGTTTTAAAGCATCTAGTCCTGCTGGTAATTCACCAGAGTAAAAGTGAAAATAAATAGTATATGGTTTTAATCTATAAGGCTTTTCTGTGATCTCAAATGTTTCAGTTAAGCGCTTAAAGCCATAAAAGGGTCCATGCCATAAATCTGTATATACATTTTCATTTAATATAGGAGTATAGATTTGATATAACAAATCGCGCTCTGGCCTACCTATTGGCGATACATGAGTAAGGCTTGGGTTATCGGCATTTACATCAGTATTACCGCCATTAACGTTCAGTACACCAGCATCACGAGCTAGCTCAAGTGCTTTAGGCCCAGGCGTTGCATCGCCAGACCATAGCATCATGACTGTTTTTTTATTTTTTGGCGTGAGCTTCTCATCAATGTACTTTATTGAATCTGTAATTTCTTTTTTTAAGCTTATAGTGTCATACCCCGGTACATCTAGATGAAAGCCATAATCAATTTCGTTTTCATCTACTTTTCGAAGGCCTGATAATGCAGTCCAAAAATAAGGATGGCTATATGTATGTGAAGCAATTTCTACATAAGGTAAGTTAAAAATACTGCGTGCAATACGTTCAAGCTTAGGGCTTTGCTTTGAATGCAAACCACTTTTTTCAATATCAGCCTGAATCACGGATGCCGTTAATGGAAGCTTGTAACGTTTAATTATTTCATCGCGAATTACTTCTGCAGAATATGGCTTACCAGCATAGTGCGCAACACTTGTAAATCCATCACCATCAATATGTAGTGTTAGCATTCGTCGACCGCTTTGCGTTGTTGTGTCGGGTACTAAAATAGGAGGAAGTTCCATTGCTTTAGTTAAAAGTGTACGGGGGTCAATAACCCATTTACTTCCTTCCATTGGTAAGGTGTCTATAAGCCAAGGGGCTACAACCACGGCACCGTATTTTGTTTTAGCACTTTGTACAATAATGGTATCATCAGCTGCTTTTATATTTATAAGTGCGCTAGCATTAGGTGCTAATTTAAGTAAATAAGGTTTAATTATTGCTGGAGGTGTTGTTGCTTCACCTTTTAACCACGGGGCAAAATAATTAAGTTCATAGGGACCTTCAGGTAATATATTAAGTGCCTCAATACCTAAGTTTAGTAACAATTTTGTCGACTGTGGCAATTCACCCATGATCAGCTCAGGCACAACACCTAAGTTGCTTTGCAGCCAATTGGTAATAGTTGGAGTGTAAAACTCATCACTATTAGTCCATGAAATAATCCCAGCATGTAGGCTCGGATCAACTATTGGTAAATCTCGTTTAGCTACATCAATATAATCAGGAATATACCCTAAGTACTCAATCATAGTTGCGAGTTTTAAATGTACCGTCGTGTAAATTAAAGGTTTAATATTACTGTTGTACGGTATTAATATGCGCCTAGGAACAGGGTTAATGCTTGATGTACCCCATGTTTGTAAGTGTCCATCGGTTACCCAAGGTGCATACCCTGCGGCTATTATTTTTTGTGCCATAGCTAAACGTTTATCAGGTTTTGCGTAATCAATTACCTGTACTTTAAAGCCTAAATTTTGCGCCGTACGCAATTGTGAATTTAACCATGTTTGATCGTTTTCAGTTGTTAATTTATAGCTGTTGTCTACAGGACTGTAATGGCTATATAAACCTTCGGCAACTAAGTCTGTAGCGACTCCCTTAAGTTGCGGTAGTAGCTCAAAGCCGCGATTAAGTATTAAATGTTTATTAAATGTTGTTGATAATTTTTTGATAATCGATATTAAACCGGCTTTTTGATCTTGTTTATTATGTTTTGTATCTAAAAGCTGGTAACTATCGAGAGTATCTAAAAATAAACCGCTAAAACCACGGTCTCGTAAACTAGCTGCGTTTCTTTGTAGCTGCTGTTGCCATTGCTCTGATGTTAGATCGGCAATATGACTATTCCAGTTAGGGTTAACACTAAGAGAAGATTCCCTTTTATCAAAAGATTCACCTACACTTAAATATGCATAAACAGAAATATCTCGTTGCTTAAACCAATCTAGCTCATATTTGGTTACTGATTCGGGTTGTACTACAACGCGTGAGTAAAAGGTCATTTCAGCTAGGGGCATAGGTTCAGAGTAGTAAAAGGCAATACTATTATTAGTTATTGGCTTTGCTAGCACATGGGCAGAGACTAAAAGCGCAAGATATAAAATATACTTCATTAATTATTTATTTCACTTTGTTTAAGGAGACGATTCAAAATGATGTCTGTTCCGCTTTTAATTCTAGGTAATTCGTATTAGTAATATAGTGCTATTATATGTTAATAAAAATAAAAAACCATATAATTTTTCAAGTGTTTTATTGCATTATAATTGTTAAATTGTTGTGTTTTTAATAGCTTTTTTATTGACAAATAATAATGTATATACCTAGTGGTATATTAGTTACCAAAGGTAAAACGTAGCCAATACGTAGGTTTGCTTGCTAAAGATCAAAAAAATTAAAGTGTTTTCAATTCAATATTAGTAAATTATATCGGATTAATGGGTTGCCTGTGTAGCTTTAATTAAGACTAAGGTCGCAATGTTTTAAGTATTAAAACACTTTAGCAGCGACTATAATACGTGAAAATTAGCTAATTCAATGATTTGGCTTTAATATATATTTAATTTATTACCAATGTTTATATTTTAATGTAGCAATGTAAGCAAAATGTAGTTATATAAATTGTATCCTTTATGGCAATTATAAGTGGTGGCAAAAATTCATTGATTTTTGTTATATTTATGTCATTGCTGTTCAAATTTACCGTTGTTATATTTCGGAGAAATAATGAGTAATTTAAGCTTAAAAAACAAATTATTGTTATTAGCTATTTTGCCACTTATGTTGCTTTTGATTAGTTTGATGCTGAGTTCGTACTATTTAGAATCAAAAAATCAACAGCAAAATTTTAATTCATTCAAAACTAAGTTAATAAATGACAAGCAAACTTTATTAGGCACAGAAGTTGAAATTGCCACTAAAGTTGTTCGCTATCAATTGGCACAAGGTTCAGAGCAAGATGCCAAAGATGCGTTAAGAGATTTAACTTTTGGGCAAGGTGGTTACTTTTTTATTTACGATACTAACGGGGTTAGCGTTTTTCATGCATTACTTGGTGATGAAATTGAAGGGCAAAATAAAATAGGAATGACAGACCCTAATGGTAAAAAAATAATAGTTGGCTTACTAGATCAAGCACGTAAGGGCGGCGGAGCATTTAACTATCACTTTCAAAAACCAAATACCACTGGCTTAGTCGAAAAAATGGGTTATGCCGATATGATACCAGGTACTAATTGGATGATTGGTACGGGTGCTTATATGGATGATATAGATGCCGAGTTGAATAAATACCAAGTTACAATTCAAGGTCATATGAATGACAAGGTAACGACCTTATTGCTAATTGCTTTATTTTGGGTTGTGTTAACTATTGTATGTGCACTTATTGCAGCTAACACTATGGTTAAACCAATTCAAGGAATGGTGCAAAGCCTTAATGATATAGCTAAAGGCGAGGGTGATTTAACTAAACGTTTAGAGATTCATACTCAGGATGAAATTGGTCAGTTAGGTGAAGCGTTTAACGTATTTGTGAGCAAGCTGCATGGCATTATTGCAAATGTTGTTGATGTTACACATGACGTAAAAGCAGCATCTAGCGATATTAATACGCAAACGCAGTTAATAGAAGAAAAGTTATTAAACCATAACCATGAAACAGATTTAGTTGCCACAGCAATAACTGAAATGTCGGCAACCTCACACGAAGTTGCGCAAAATACTACTCAAGTAGCGGTATCTACACAAGCGGCAACACAAGATGTTGCTAGAGCCCAAGAGTGTGTTGATATTTCATTAAGCGAAGTTTCAAAACTAATGGGTGAAATAAATATTGCAGCCAAACAAGTTGACTCTTTAAGCGATCAATCTAAAAAAATTAATAGCGTATTGAGTGTAATTGGTGGGATTGCAGAGCAAACTAACCTATTGGCACTTAATGCTGCAATTGAAGCTGCACGTGCAGGTGAGCAAGGTCGAGGCTTTGCTGTAGTTGCTGACGAAGTAAGAAGTTTAGCAAGTAGAACGCAAGTAAGTACGTTAGAAATAAGCGAAATGCTTAGCGAGTTGCATAACCTAGTAACGGCTGCAGTTGATGCAATGCAAGCAAGTCAGCA
This sequence comes from Pseudoalteromonas sp. TB64, assembly GCF_000498095.1. Classification (GTDB taxonomy): domain Bacteria; phylum Pseudomonadota; class Gammaproteobacteria; order Enterobacterales; family Alteromonadaceae; genus Pseudoalteromonas. The sequence goes on along the minus strand of NZ_AUTQ01000099.1, from coordinate 79,536 downwards.
TAGTTGTAACCGTTCGGTTGAATCGTCACGTGCTATTTCTGAAAGTTTAGGTGCTGTAACAAGCTCAGTTACTTCAATTAATGATATGAGTACGCAAATTGCGACAGCGGCTATGGAGCAAAGTAGTGTGTCTGAAGAAATAAACCGCAATGTGTTTGCTATACAAGAAATTGTAAATGAGCTTACTATATCAAGTAAAACAACATCGACGGTTAGTGAACACTTAGCTGGACGAGGTGAAAGTTTAGGTAATTTAGTAGGTCAGTTTAAAATTTAAAGAGCTTTAATTAAATTTATTATTTAAGCCGTAACATTTTTTGTTACGGCTTTTATTTTTGTTTTTTATAAAATTATTGAATTTTTTATTGTAGCTAAAGTCTATTGCTTGCAAATTAATATGTTAAGTAGTGAGTTGAACATGTCAAAAATACCTTCAATCAAAAGCTGTAATAATGAAGAATTAGACCTTGAGCTAGATTTAGGGCGGCTGGTGTCGTTTTTACGTTCTAGATTGGTTGCACACATAGACCTTAAGTTAGCACCTATGGATTTAACGTCCGCTCAATATATTGTTGTTGTGTTGCTTGCTAAAGGCAGCGTTAGCACTTTGGCTGAGTTATGCGAACACATGGTTTATGACCGTGGCGCAATGAGTCGGTTACTCAATCGTTTATTTGAAAAAGGTTTAATAGCCAAAACACAATGTGAATTTGATAAACGCTCTACCATTTTATGCTTAAGTGAAAAAGGTAAAGTGTTGTACCCCGAAATTTTACCAATAATAAACGATGTATATAAGCAAGCGCTGAATGGTTTTACTGATAACGAAAAAGATCAGATTGCTGGCTTATTATTTAGAGCCATTAATAACTTGGATGCTTAACCTAAACTTTTATATCGTAGTCTCTTATTCAGAATTGTTCTATCTAACATAAAAAAGTTAGCAAGCTAACTACTCACTATTATTGTGTGTGAAATACAACTTTGATAATATAGTTGCCTAGGCAAGTAAGGTTATTGTTATGTTGGGTTTGTTATGATTAAAAACGATTTGTTAGCACAATTACAACACAAGTTTCCAAAGCATATATTTGAGCAACAATATTTAAGCGTTGTTCATAAAGGACGTTTTGCTAATGCAATTGTGTATCGATATAAAGATGACAAATTTGATTTGATTGTTAAAGACTTTAGTCAAAGTCCATGGTTTATTCGTAAATCGTTTGCACGTATTTCGGTTAATCAAGAATATAAAGGTCTGAGTCGTTTAGCTGATTTAAATGCTGTAGCAAATAACTTTTGCCGTTTATCACCCATTGCGGTCGCTTATGATTACATTGAAGGTACGCCACTGCGTTCATTAATCCATGAAGATAAAACCCTACCAGTTAACTTTTTTAGCGAACTTGAGCGTCAAGTCGCAAAAATGCATCGCAAAGGTATAGTCCATTTAGATTTACGTAATATGGGAAATATTTTATGTGGCACTGATGGAAAACCTTATTTTATAGATTTTCAGTCAACGATTAGCTTTGCGCGCTTTCCGAGATGGTTACAGCGGTTTATGCGTGGCACTGATATGTCGGGCGTTTATAAAGCATGGAATAAGCTTTCAGTAGAGCCTTTACCACAAGCTAAGCAAGACTACTTAGTACGCTTTAATCATGTTCGTAAACGTTGGATATTTAAAGGTTATCCAATACAAAGAACTTACGCATGGGGGGCTGGTATTTTTGCTCAGTTTTTAAATTCTGACATAGTACGCAGTATTACAGAGCGCCTTTAGTTTTTAACATGTTTTTTAAAGCCCATGAGTTCATTTTATCGTGGGCTTTTTTATGCCTGCTATTTTAATATCAGCTTTAAAGTACGCTATTTGTAGTATTCCTCAGTGCTGTGAACTATAAAATATAGGTCATTATTCTGCTTTTTTATAAATTTAAAATAAACATTAGGGCTCTTTATTTTTTACACATACAATGCGCAAAAATAAGTAGTTAATGTTTTATAACCGTAAATATTACCAGCATTTATTTATAGCTAAGGTACACTCTTTACATAACATAATGATTTTTTAAGGCTTTAAGATGATTGAGTATCCAGTTGATCAACTTCCACAACTTATAAATGATTTGCTGCAGTGCGATACAACAGAGCGCAAAAACAAATTATTAGCTGATGCACAGTTAACGCTCTCTACTGAGCATTTGTCTTTACTTTTTGAAGCAATTCCAAAAGAGCAACGACTTGAAATTTGGCAGTTGCTTGACGAAGACACGCAACACGAAATTTTCGTTAATTTAAGTGAAGATAGCTGTTTATGGTTATTGCAAACACTAGAAGACATTGATGCATTTAAACTTCTTGACGAGGTAAACGTAGAAGAACTGCTAGAACTTGAAGAAGTTATACCAGAACGTTTTGTTGAATATGCAAAAAAACAACTCGATGAAGCACAAACTAAGCAATACGATTTAGCGCAGCAATATCCGCCAGAGCAGCTTGGTCACTGGTTAGGTTTTGACTTTTTAAAAGTGTCAGAAAAATTAACTGCGGGTGGTGCTAAAAAGTTACTGCATAAAGGTTTACCGCAATACAGTGAGGTCATTTACTTAGTAAGCCGTAAAGGCAGCTTAATAGGCGAGGTTGCGGTTAATGATTTAATTAAAGCGGGTGATGGCGATAACTTAATGACATTGGCTAATCATGACTTTTCATCGCTGCATGCCGATGACGATTTATATGAAGCCGCCGAAGTGGTGATCCACAGTGAAAAAATGGCGCTACCAGTGGTTAATGCCGATAACAAATTATTGGGTCGATTAACAATTGCCTCGGCTTACGAACTACGTCAAGAAATAGCAGATGAAGCTGCTGCTAAAGCGGGTGGTTTGAGAGAAGACGAAGACCTGTTCGCAAGTGTGCGAAAAAGTGCTAAAAACCGTGGCATATGGTTAGGTATTAATTTGGCAACGGCATTTTTAGCGTCGTGGTTTATAGGTTTGTTTGGTGCAACTATAGAACAAGTTGTAGCACTGGCTGTATTAATGCCTGTAGTTGCTTCTATGGGGGGTATTGCAGGAAGCCAAACACTAACCGTTATTGTGCGTGGTTTAGCGTTAGGTCAGGTTACAGATTCAAACCGTAGCGCGTTGCTTAAAAAAGAGTTACGAGTTGGTGCTGTTAACGGATTAGTGTGGGCATTTGTAATTGGTTTGCTTACTTTCTTATGGTTTAACGACTTAATGCTCAGTATTACCATTACCGTTGCAATATTATTAAATTTAGTAGCCGCATCACTTGCTGGCGTTGTTATTCCGTCTATTTTAGACAAAATGAAAATTGATCCTGCTTTATCTGGGTCGGTTATTTTAACGACCGTTACTGATATTGTTGGGTTTGTTACCTTTTTAGGTTTAGGCAGTTTATTGCTTTTATAAGCCTTTTTAACAGGAAAATATAATGACCTTTGAAGTCATGATTTGGTGTGCTATTGCGTTGTGTATTTCACAATCTGCAATATTTTCGGGCTTAAACTTAGCGTTTTTTTCGCTAAGCCGGTTACAGCTCGAAATGGAAAGCACAAAAGGCAACGAAGCAGCTATAAAAGTGATGGCGCTTCGAAACGATTCTAACTTTTTACTATCGACTATTTTATGGGGTAATGTAGGTATTAACGTACTGCTTACGCTTCTTTCTGATTCGGTATTAATGGGCGCAAGTTCGTTTTTGTTTTCAACAATAGCAATTACAATTATTGGTGAAATAACGCCACAAGCTTATTTTTCGCGTAATGCATTAAAAATGGCGAGTATGCTCTCACCACTTATTAAGTTTTATCAAATACTGTTTTATATAGTGGCTAAGCCAACAGCCTTAGTACTTGATGCATGGCTAGGTAAAGAAGGTATTACCTACTTTGCTGAAAGCGAGCTTAGAGGCATTATTCGAAAGCATATTGAGGCTGAAGAGGCTGATGTTCAGCATGTAGAGGGTATAGGTGCGCTTAACTTTTTTAGTTTAGATGAAATAAGCGTAACCAAAGAAGGGGAGGTAATTGACCCAGATTCTATTATATCGTTACCAACCAAACTTGATTTGCCTATTTTTCCAGAGCTTACTTTAACCGCTGATAATGAATTTTTACGTAAGTTACATAAGTCGGGTTATAACTGGGTAATTATTACTAACGAAGATGGCTGGCCGTTATTGGTTGTTGATGCTGATGGTTTTTTACGTTCTGCATTGTTTGAACCAGAAACGTTTGATCCATACCATTACTGCCATCGACCTATCATAGTGGCCGATGAGACTATGCGTTTAAGTGAAGTTATTTTAAAAATACGTGCTAATCATTCACTCGATAAATCGTTTGATGGAGCAATTGATCACGATGTAGTATTAGTGTGGAGCGATGAGAAACGTATTATTACTGGCGCAGATATATTTGGTCGATTATTGAAGGGAATGAGTGCACCTAAACTTGCCTCAAGTGATAGCAAAGCTAATTAGATAAATTATGTCTGCTTTTAGATTTAACTCATCATAAGACGATATCAGCATCGCATATTAAATCTTCAGATGTTTTTTATTGATAAACGAATAATCTATTTACCGACGGTAGTTAAATGGCTTTTTTTATAATTATATTTATAGTCTTAAAATTATTGGTTGGCAGATTCAATGATAGATATTTGTGCTAGAGAGCGAATAAAACCATCGCAGGTTATGTTTTTCTGATAATGGAAGTCGGATGAAAGGTCTTATATTATTGGCAATATTACAAGATTTAGGCATCGTACCGAAATTTAGTAGAACTATCAGTAAGTAGCAGATTCAACTTCGAAATGCATAACAGTTAGGCAGTTATTACTTCTATATGTTCAGTAATTATTGAGTTGAGGTTTTGTAATTTAGTTTCTTTTTCGGTTTGACATTAAATTATATTAAAACTACTTTCACTTCTGATTATTTTATTTTTCTGAAGTCGGTTAATTTTGGTCAATATTGCCGTAATAGTCCATTTGTATTTTCATTCAACCCGCATTTGCAAGATTAGCAAGGATCCGCGAAATAAATATCGCAATACAAAACTGTCGTTACGTACTGATGATAAGCAAACTCTTTTTCATTATTTTCAGTGGTCGTAATACAGCAATCATTGCCGTTGTGTCTGCTGATTTGTCAAAACATGGTAAACTTTTTTCACGTTCAACAATGATGATTAGCGAGCCGCCATATCCTTTGCCTATTATAAGATCAATTTTTTAATCACCAATTCTACATTTATCATCAACAACCTATGATCGCTCATTAATACTTCACTCTATTTTTATAGACCTTCGTCCTGCTTAGTTATTTTTATTACGAGATTGATATTTTTACCTTTCGTACTTGCGACGTTTTTGTAGTTAGCAGTGCTAAAGTTTTCATTTTTTCTGCATCAACGATGTTGTGTACCCAAGCCAATAGTGCGCCCTGTTACTGTATCGACCATAAGGATAGTGTGCGCCAACATCCTTTTAGAAGATCATTATTTATATATGCACCAGTATGTCCGAGCTATTTAGTCACATTATGTCGCTGGCACAATGTTGACGTATCTTCTAGTGTAAGGATTGTATTTGATGATGTTAGTGCAGGTAACCGCGAATTCAAACCGGCTACAGCGATGTTATCAGCATCAACTTTATCATTTCGAAGAAAGCGATATACGCCTTCAATGGAGATCTGTGAACAAGATGTTTTTACGGTAGAGCTTCCTATGCTGCTCGCCATTTGATGACTTATTTTTACCAGACCTTTAGTGCGTAGTTTATTACCTAACTCAGTATCTTTTCTCAGCATAACAATTAAACTCGATCGGTGTTTTTGTTATAACTGTTCTGATCGAATGATATAAATAAAGTTCAATTGAAACCTAATTTATTTGTCCATAAGAGTTAGAGCTTGATACCGGGGTTTATAAATCACTTTTATTAATTGTAATAACGCGTTGTGGGAATGGGATTTCAATATCAGCGTTATTAATTGCTTTATAAACACCACCGTTAATTGCAAGCTTGGTTTCGATGATCTTTGTAGTAGGTACCCAATATCGGTAGCTTATTGTAACGCCGCTATCGGCAAAGCGTTCAATACCAACTTGTGATAATGGAGTTTGCGCTACTAATTCATGTGCTTTAAGTACGTCTTCAATAAGGCTAATCGCGTTATCAGAGCAAGCGCTATAAGCAATATCTATTTCACCTTTTACTAATGAGTAACTAAATGAGTTATGAAGAATCTCGCCAACAATGTGTTTGTTAGGGATAGTGATCTCTACTTTTTCTTCATTAATTAAAATAGTGTATCCCAGCTCTATTGTTTTAACCTGACCACTTACATTTTTAACTTCAATAGTGTCGCCAACTACAAAAGGGCGAGTAGCTATAATAGCAAGACCGGCACCATAGTTAGAGAGCATCCCTTGCAGTGCTAAACCAGCACCTAATGATGCGGCACCAATAGCAGCTACAAAAGGTGTTACGCTTATCCCTATTTTGCCCAGCGCAATAATTATAACCATTATAATTAGCAACACTTTTACAACGCTACTCACAAAATTAGTGAGCGTAATATCAACGTTATGGCGGGNATTAAGCTTGCTACAATTTTTGCAAGCTTTTGGGCTATCCACAAACCAATAAGGACGATAAAAATAGCGCCAACAATTTGCATACTGTAGGTAACCATATACTCAGTAAGCATGGTGTAATATTTTTCAAATTGTTCAATTTCAGAACTGATCATAAAGCGCTCTATGTTTGGACTATGTGGTATTTGCTTACTATAGCAAAATGGAGATTAAAATTGGATATAACAACGGTACTATAATTGCGGTTAGTAAAGCGCTTAATGCCATTGCAACCGATGCAAATGCGCCAACTTTAGGGTGCTCTGCAATTGCAGCTGCGGTACCAATTGCATGGCATGCCGTGCCTATTGCAACACCTTGCGCTTCATGGTTATAAATTTTAAACAGTTTAAAAAGCATAAAACCAAATAAAGCACCTAATAAACCGATAAAAATAACTAACGCAGCAGCAAGGGAGCTAATTCCACCTAAGGAGTCAGTAACAATTAAAGTTATAGGGGTGGTAACGCTAAGTGCAGCAACTGATGCACTTAACTGTGTTGGTACATCAAATAACATACTTAATAAAAAAGCGACAAAGGTGGCGTTAATAATACCTAAACTGCAAGTAGTCACTATTAACAGTAAGTTTTTACGTACGTGAACAAATTGCTGATATAAGGGCAGGGCTAAAGCGACAATCGCAGGCTCTAATAGCCAACTTAATAATTTACTATGTGATGCAAACTCAGTGTAAGGTAAATTTAAATTAACGAGTAATAAAGCAATAATACTGATACTTAAAAATACAGGATTGGTGAGTGATTTTAATGCGCCGTTTTTTACACGTTGATTTATAGCTCTTAGCACTAAAAATAACGTAATAATAAAAGGGACACTGAACCACCATAAGTCAGGCGTGAGGTTTAACACTTCTTTGCTTATTAGCTCAATCATTGTTTTCTCGCCCTTTAAAATAAGCAATAACACCACTGATAAGCAATAAAGAGGTAATAGGAATTAAAACAAGAACAGAAACTAAAAAAGGCCATTGTGATTTTATTATGCCAAGGTGCTCAATAAATCCAATACCAGCAGGTATAAAAAATATAGGCATAATGTTTAAAATAGGTGAGGCGCATGGTTTTACATAATGCTCCTTTACAATACCTGATAAAAGTAAAACTAATAGAATAACCATGGCAAGTAGTGGCGCAGGAAAGCTTCCGCCAATAAAATGCATGATAAATTTAGCCAACGCTAAGCACAGTAAAATAATAGTGCCACTGAGCAAATATTTCATCAAAGTGGTTCTCAAAAAATATAAGAGCTTCACTTTACCAAACCCAAGCATTTTATGCATTGTGCATTAGTCTTACCAGCGCTTTGAGTCACTATAAGTTATATCTGTTTTTCCTTTAGCTTTAGTAATCGCCTTTTTAGTATTAGAGCTTAGTAACAAGCGGATTTGGCTTAACGTTTCTTTGGCGAGTATTTTGCGTTGCAGTGGTTTATAGCTTTGTTGAGTCACTCGTTTGATAGCTGCTAGTGTATCTGGGGAGCGCTCAAGTAATATGTTAAGCATATTTTGTGTGGCTTGTTGGGTATTATCGGTAAGTTGAGTAACTAACCCAAGTTCGTTTGCCTGTAATGCCGAAATAGGGTTTGCATGACTCGCAAGCCAAAGTGCTTGGTCACGTTTTACTAAACCACTCATCATTACATTAGCCCCCATATCGGGGCATAAACCCCAGCGAGCTTCCATAATGGCAAGTTTCGCATCGTGATGTACTATTCTGTAATCGGCACCGAGCGCAATTTGTAATCCACCACCTAAGCAATTGCCATTAATTTGTGCAATAACGGGCACACTCAGTGATTGCCAACCAAGGACAACTTTTTGTGCTAAGTTTTGATTGCCAGGTAACCATTTAAATAATAATTTTATAATATTAAATGGAGATGCCATTACCGACGATATATCAAGGCCTGCACAAAAATGCTCGCCATCACCGGTTATTACAACAGCGCGAATACTGCGATCTTTTTTTATGCTACGAATTGCCTTTTTTAACTCAATAAACATTTCAAAGCTCAGCGCATTTTGTTTTTGTGCCCTGCAAAGTGTGACAGTAGCAATTCCATTTTGTTTTTCTAATTTAATCATTACACACTCCTCTGACCTGTTGTTTGAGCTTATGTTGTTATGAGTATTAAGTAAAGGTAGGGTATTTTTATTAAAAAATGGAATTTTTTTATAAAGGAGTAGTCTTAATTAGTTGATTTTACTTATAACAAAGTAAATGCTTAATAAAGTATGACTCAGTTACAAAAAAACTGAATATTTAAATGTTTTATGAACAAAATAGTTGTCATATTTGATAATATAGCAGGACTCCAAAGCTTAAAGGTTAAGCGAATATGTCAGGTCCGCGTTTATACACTGTAGAAGAAGCAACTCATCAAGCTTATGATATTTTTTTAGAGCTAGCGCCAAATAACTTAAGCGAAAAAGATGTTGAAGACTTTAATGAGTTTAGAGAAGATCTTGGCTTTATTGAAGAAGACGAACCAGATGAGCAATGGCAAGATTTTGTAGCGCTTGAAATAGAGCCTGAGCATTTTATTCAGGTTTTAGTGGGTTTAGAATTTGAAAACGATGATGTTCTATTTGCCAAGATTTTAATTAGCCGTGATAAAGACGCGCCGTTTTGTCATATTTTATGGAAAGAAAGTGAATAAGTCAGTCTGATTTATTTATAATTATGTTCAAGAGAGAGTACTGTGCGTAAGTATTTATTATTAATTCTTTTAATTATTAGCTACCCAACCTGGGCTGTTGATCCTTTTGAGGACTTTCATGAATATGGACAACTCTCTGATGAAGAAATTCATGATTTGCATAAAGGTGAAATGCTGTACGGCGATACCGAATTTGGCTTTATTTTAAGTAAAGGCAACACCAATTCGACCAGTTTCAAGTTTAAAGGTAATTTATATCAAGACTTTGAAAAATGGCGAAACCAATTCAAAATAGATACCCTTTATAAACGTGATCACAACGACGATACAGGTGAAACCGACGTAACCGCTAACCGTATATTTTTATCGGCACAAGGTAATTATAAAGTAGGTGTTAAAAACTCTTCATTTTTTATTTACGGTGATTATGAAGAAGATGAATTTAGTGGTCTCGACTTTAAGGGCACAATCGCGACTGGTTATGGCTCACGTGTATATCAAGGAAGCAAAAATAAAGTTGATATAGACATAGGTCCTGGTTTGTATCGATCAGTTGCTGCAGATGACTCTGAAGCAAGTGAAGATGAACTTGATAAAGTAGGTTACTTAGTTCGTATTGCCATGCAATGGGAACGCTTAGTATCTAAACGCACGCGCTTTAACCAAGATGTAAGTATAGAGCAATCTCTTTCTGGGCTTAATTCTCGTTTGAAATCAGAAACGGCGCTTATTAGCCAAGTGATTGGTGCTGTATCGCTTAAATTTGCTTACATGTATCGTTATAATTCAAAACCTGAAGATGATAAACTCAAGTTCGACTCAGAGCTTAGCGCCACATTGGTATATAGCTTTTAAGTATTTATTTAATTTTAGAGAGTATTATGTATCAGCATAAGCAGTATGCGGTGTTTATCTTTTTTGTATTAGCATGGATTGGTGGCTTTGTTGCTCTTGCGTGGAATTTACTGGGCGCAGATGGACCATTAATAATATTTGCTGGCATTTTGGTGCTGGTGGGTTTTTTGTTCCATGGATTAACTGTAAAAGTAGATGATAAAACAATTAGCTGGGCATTTGGTCCCGGAGTTGCAGGTCAAAGCGTAGAGCTTCTTGATATTGCAGAAGCAAAAGCAGTTCAAAATTCGTATCGTCATGGTATTGGTATGCGTATTACCCACGATGGTTGGATATATACAGTATCTGGGTTTAGTGCAATTCAACTTACACTTAAAGATGGCACAATGTACCGAGTAGGTACTAATGATCAGCAAGGTTTATTAGCAGCCCTAAAAGAGAATAAGGTATTAATCGCGCTCCCAAAGGCACCCAAAAGCGAATCTAAAGCGGTTAAACCCAATAATATGATATAAAAAAAGCGCCTTAGGCGCTTTTTTTATCAGCTTTACATAATCTTAGTGATCGTGACCACAACCACCTTCACCATGTACGTGACCATGAGTTAGTTCTTCTTCTGTTGCATCACGTACTTCAAGTATTTCTACATCAAAGTTAAGTGTAGTGCCAGCAAGTGGATTATTGCCATCTACAATTACTTCTTCATCTTGAATGTCGATAATCATTACAGATTGGTCGCCATCATCTGTTGATGCACGAAATTGCATACCCACTTCAATTTCCATGCCTTCAAACATAGATTTAGGCACCGCTTGCATTAGATTTTCGTGACGCTCGCCATAACCTTCATCAGGTTCAACTTTTACACTTAGCGTATCGCCAGCTTGTTTGCCTTGTAGAGCATTTTCTAAACCTGAAATTAAATAGCCTGTGCCAATAATAAAAAGTAGTGGTTCACCACCGAACGAGTTATCAATGCTATTACCATCATTATCCATAACAGAATAATGCATCTTTACTACTTTGTTTTGCGCAACGATCATAGTCATTCCTATTTATTCATCTTCAAGAGAGTAAGGTAGAGGCAGAATGCTTAGCTCTACCTGAGGTGTGTGTTTTGCACGAAATACCTGAGTTACATCAGTATCGTTTGGCAACACAACAAGGCCCGTTAATCTGTTTGTTTGCTCATCAAAGCTTTGCGTAATAAGCTTGCCTGCACGACGCCAGTTTTCGCCTAATTGAATTTCTAAATCAGGTTCACTAAGCAGCCCTTCGCTTTGCCCAGTAACGATATACATTGCACGTTTGTTTTTACCTAGGTATTTCATACGTGCCACGGTTTCTTGACCTGTATAACAACCTTTTTTAAAACTAATACCATTAATAGCATGTAAATTAACCATTTGCGGTACGTACTCGCCAATAGCTTCAGAGCTTAATTGAGGTTCTCCAGCTAAAATTTCCGCTTGTTTCCATGGGGCATCTGTATCAAGAGTCGATACATTATCAGGAACACTAAATTGGCTATCAACCACTAATAATACGCGGTTACTTGCTAGTTTTAATGCTTTACCATGGCTAAAGTCGCATGCTGTAGCATCATCTTCAAAATTGATATTGAGTTGCGTAAGTATCTCGGTTAAGTCATCGCCAATAAGACCAATTAAGCGCTGTGAAGCGGCGCTTATATCAACCCTTGCAAATACGGCATATTTTTTAAGCTCAGCTAAAGATTTTTCTACTTCAGCGTCGCTACCAGCTAAATAGTAGCTGTCTTGATGGGCGAATAATTTAAACACCCCCCAAAGTTTTCCTTTTGCACTACAATGACCAGCCCATAAATAATTGCTGTTAGTTAGTTTATTGAGATCTTGAGTGATTTGTCCGTGTAAGTAAGATAATTTATCAGCACCATTAAGGCTAATAAGTTTATGAGATAATGGACATGCATAAACGCTCGACATAAAAACCTTCTTTGCAATATAAATGAAGTGACATAATAACGCAGTTAATACGTATGGTACAGACTAGCAATAGGCAGCGTCGATTTATTCTTTAATGAGAGATTAATAGCTGCTAAATAGGCTTGTATTTGTTAAACTTGGGGCAATTAAGTATGAGGTTTAAAATGGTCGAGATTCATAGTAAAGCACGTATTCGTTGGGCTTGTCGTCGTGGTATGTTAGAGCTAGATGTTTTGTTTATGCCGTTTGTTGAAGACGCATACGATTCTTTGAGCGCAGAACAACAAGCTATTTTTCAACGTTTATTAACAGAAGAAGACCCAGATTTGTTTGCATGGTTTATGGGTCATCAAGAATGTAAAGATGAGCAGTTAAATGCCATGGTTCAGCTTATTCTAGATAGAGTTCGTGTATAGATTTACGGTTACAGAAAATAAAGCAGACCACAAACCGATTGTGGTCTTTTTTTGTATGCTTGCTTTAATATTATGTTTATTTTTAAGCTCAATTACGGCAATGATTTTCTGCATCGTTGTTAATGCGTTAAGTGGGTTATTTGTTTGGCGTAAAATATTAGCTGCACACCCACTGCAAGGTACAATTATATTAGAGCCTAACCAATTTAGATTTGAAAGTACTACGTTAAAAATTCAAGGTGAGATAAGCATTAAAAGTCGCTTATTTGGTAATAGTATTTGGTTTTATATTAAAGGTTTTAATGCAAATCATTGGCTAATAATATCAGCCAATGGTGTTAATGAACAAAGCTATGTAAGGTTAAAACGTGCGTTATTTAACGCGGCGTTAAAATAGTAGGTTTTGGGTTTTTATTTTGCTTTGGATAGTCAATAGTATAATGCAAACCTCGACTTTCTTTACGTTCCATTGCACTTCTAATAATTAATTCAGCGACTTGTACTAAATTACGTAGTTCTAATAAGTTATTACTTACTCTAAAGTTAGCGTAGTAATCGTGTATCTCTTGCTGTAGTAACTCAACTCTGTGAAGCGCACGTTCTAAACGTTTGGTTGAGCGAACAATTCCCACGTAATCCCACATAAACAAACGTAATTCATGCCAATTATGAGTAATTACAATTTCTTCATCTGAGTTACTAACACGGCTTTCATCCCAGTGAGGAAGAGCAATCGGTTCTGGTGCGCGTTCAATTTTGCTTAAAATATCTTTTGCAGCAGCGTGAGCAAAAACAATACACTCTAATAGTGAATTACTTGCCATACGGTTTGCGCCATGCAAGCCCGTATAGGCAACTTCACCTATAGCATATAAATTGTCTAAATCGGTTTTACCGTTAAAGTCAGTCATTACGCCNCCGCCACAAGTATAGTGAGCAGCGGGTACAACCGGAATCGCTTCTTTTGTTATATCAAGACCTACACTTAAACATTTTGCGTAAATAGTAGGGAAGTGCTCAATAATAAATTCTTGATCTTTATGGCTTATATCAAGGTACACACAGTTAGCGCCAAGGCGTTTCATTTCAAAGTCGATTGCGCGAGCAACAATATCGCGCGGAGCAAGTTCTTCTCGTTCATCAAAGTCTTTCATAAAACGAGTGCCGTCAGGGCGTTTTAAATAAGCACCTTCGCCACGCATTGCTTCAGTAATTAAAAAGTTTTGTAATTCTGGATGGTATAAACTTGTTGGATGAAATTGATTAAATTCCATATTGGCGACTTTACACCCAGCGCGCCAAGCCATAGCAATACCATCACCACTTGAAACGTCTGGATTTGATGTATACAAGTACACTTTGCTAGCGCCACCGGTTGCAAGGGCGACAAATTTTGCTGAAATGGTTTCTACTTTTTTAGCTTTTTTGTTCCACACATACATACCTTCAATGTGTGAGCCAGTTTTACCTGCACTTTTATCTGTAATTAAGTCAATTGCGTTATATTGCTCAAGAAGCGTAATGTTTTTATGAATTTTAACTTGGCTAATTAGTGTAGTTTGCACCGCTTTACCAGTCGCATCAGCAGCATGCAAAATACGACGATGGCTATGACCACCTTCGCGCGTTAAATGAAAACGCTCTTTACCTTTGCTATCAAACTCCATATCAAAAGGCACGCCTTGATCAATTAGCCATTGCAGGCAATCATGAGCGTTACTCGCAGTATAATGAACGGCGTCTCTGTCGCACAAACCGCCACCTGCATCGAGTGTATCTTCTACGTGAGACTCAATGCTGTCATTTTGTTTATCAAATACTGCTGCTATGCCACCTTGAGCATAAAGTGTAGAGCCTTCGGTAAGCGCTCCCTTACTGATCACGGTAACGTTACAATAGTTAGCTAAAGACAAGGCAAGTGATAAGCCCGCTGCGCCGCTACCTATAATAGCGACATCTGCAATATGATGTTTATTTTGGTTCATGTCAGGGGTACTTTGCGGTTACAATGCTCGTAATAGAGCAATATTTGTTTTTAATATATGTAGTTGTACCATATTTGTCATATTACTACGTAGTGATTTTAATGGCTTAGCGTCGTTATTTAGAACTAATTTATATAAAAATAATATTAAGCAGAACTTTTTATTCATATGGAAGTCATAGTATTTGTGAACAATGGCGATAATATAAATAACAAGCAAAAATCAGACATAGGAGTACCGGCTCGAATGAGCGAGCAGGAATTGGATTTAGTGCTAGTAAAAAGGGTTCAGGAAGGCGATAAAAATGCCTTTAACCTATTAGTAAAGAAGTATCAAAACAAGATTGCAGGTTTGATCTCACGTTATGTGTCGAATCAAGGTGATGTTGCAGATGTAGCACAAGAAGCATTTATTAAAGCTTACCGTGCGCTTCCTAACTTTAGAGGTGATAGTGCCTTTTATACTTGGTTATACCGTATTGCCGTTAATTGTGCTAAAAATTACTTAGTTGCACAGGGTCGTAAACCGCCAGCAAATGATATAGACGCTGAAGAAGCAGAGTTTTATGACTGCGCGGATTCGATGCGCTCAAATGCATCCCCTGAAAATTTGCTGTTAAGCGAAGAAGTACGCGCTGTTATTTTTAGTACGATTGATAGTTTGCCTGAAGACCTTAAAACTGCGATCACCCTCAGAGAAATTGAAGGGATGAGCTATGAAGAAATAGCCGTAGTAATGGATTGCCCAGTCGGTACGGTACGTTCGCGTATATTTCGTGCCCGCGAAGCAATAGATAATAAATTACACCCATTAATAGGCGAGTCTTAGTATGACAAAAGCACACCTTAACAAGTTAGATAACGAAGCGTTATCAGCATTACTTGATGGCGAACAACATCTAACAGATGCAAAAATTGCAGAGCAAGATGTAACTACGTTTGGTCGTTATGCGTTAATTGGTGATGCGATGCGTGCTCAAAAAAATAACGACGACATACATATTGATATAAGTGACCGCGTTGCATTCGCACTTGAAAGCGAACCTGTTTATGCTGACTTTAGTCAGTCAAACAAACAACCTCAGCCAAAAAGTGATACAGAACAAGATAATAAAGTCGTTGCTTTTAATTGGCGTAAACCAGTTGCTCAACTTGCAATTGCCGCTAGCGTAGCAATGTTTGCTATTGTTGGTGTTAACACATTACCGCAAGGTAATAACGAGCAACAAAGCGAAATACCGCTACTGCAAACAACGCCTCTTGCTGGTATGGCGTCGCCAGTGAGTTACTCATCTGAACCTGCACTTGAAAATGCAGAAGAAGGCTTACGTGAATTACAGCAACAGCGTATTGGAGCACTTGTTTTAGAGCATCAACGCCAAGCTCGTGTTGCTAACTCGCTGCAAACAGCGCAAAATGATACGAAAGCACAAGAGGAAAAAAACTAATTAAATGAAAGTAATCACTTTTGTTCTGTCGTTTGCATTAAGCTTTAATGCGTTTGCGAGCGACACAAACCCCGCTAAAGATTTATTACTCAAAATGGCTGATGCTGTTCATAATCGTAATTTTGACGCTTCATTTGTAGTTGTTAAAGGTAAAACGATGGAACCATATCGCTGGGTTCATGCAAAGCAAGGTAATACCGAACTTGAACACTTAAGCTTACTCAATGGCGCAGGTCTTGAAATGGTGCGAGTTGATGATCAGGTTACTTACTTTGAGCCACAATCAGAACCTTATTCACTTAAAACAGATTCAATTGCAGGACCTATTCCTGAAGTACTATTTAAAGATATAGATCGCCTAAGTGCGCACTATGATTTTGTCCTTGGTGGCAAAGGACGTATAGCAGGGCGAGCAGCTCAATTAGTACGCATTGAATCTAAAGACGAATACAAATATAACTACTGGATTTGGCTTGATATGGAGTCGTCTTTATTATTAAAAGCGGCCTATGTAAATCATGAAGGTGATGCATTAGAGCAGCTACAGTTAACGCATATCAGCGTAACTGAGCAGCCTGCAAACATGCTTCTTGAAGTGCTAAATCGCAATTTCCCAACGCCTTTACCTGAAAGTGCTCTTGAAAATACAGAAAATGAAGCAACTAATTGGGAAATAAGCTGGGTACCTGATGGGTTTAAATTATTAAAATCTGATAGACATAAGTTAGATTTAAATAATGAATTAACAGACTATTATCTATATTCAGACGGGTTTGTTGAAGTATCAGTATTTATACAAAGACCTTTACCTGGCAAGCGTTTAAGCGGAGCATTAACTTCTGGTGCAACGACTGTATATGTGCATAATGGCGGTAATTTTGATGTATCGGTTGTTGGTAATGTACCGAGTATGACCGCAAAAGCAATTGCAGAGTCAGTAACTCGCGCGTTATAAACGATTCGTAAGGATTGTTATGATTGAACAAACACTCACCGTTGTGGCCATTAACGGCCACANCATTGCAGATTTAGAAGCAGAGCAAAAGCAAGCTTGTGCAGGCTGTAATGGTCGTTGTGGCTCACAAGTCTTTAGCAAATTATTTGGTACTGCTAAAAAAACACTTCCCTATAAATTTGACTCATCTGTTTCGATAGGTCAAAAAGTTACTTTATCGTTAGACGACAGCCATGTAGTTAAACATGCCTTTGCTGTGTACATGGTTCCACTATTTTTAAGCCTTACTTTTGCTTTAGCTGCATCTGAACTTTTTAAAGTTGCAGAAGGGTGGCAAATTTTAGCTGCTGCATTTGGCGGAATTACAGGCTTTTTTATAGCTAAAACTCAGGTTAAATCGCTTAAACACGATATAAAAGTAATAAAAATTCACCCAATTAGTATCCCTTTAACTCAAATAGATGGTGATTGACGCCAATTAAATGTAAAATTGTCGTTTTATACCAAAGTAACTTGGAAATACAGGGAGTGGTGGTTTTTAATATCGTTTTATCTTATATAACAAGGCAAGTTTATTTTATATAACTTGTTGTTTAATAATGAATAAAATATTTATAGCCCCTCTTAAAAAGCGCAAGCGGAATCTGTGTTTTACGCACTGAGTTTGTGGCATCCTACAGCAAGTATTTTCAAGTCACTTCGGTATTCATAATTAGTCCATTAAAATAGAAGTATAGAATCCAGTTTATGAAGCATATCCGTAATTTTTCGATCATCGCCCATATTGACCATGGTAAATCGACCCTTTCAGATCGTTTGATCCAAGTTTGTGGCGGTTTAACAGACCGTGAAATGCAAAAACAAGTTTTGGATTCAATGGATATTGAGCGCGAACGTGGTATTACCATTAAAGCGCAAAGTGTAACGTTGAATTACAAAGCGAACGATGGCGAAACCTATCAGCTTAATTTCATTGATACTCCAGGACACGTCGATTTTACTTATGAAGTATCACGTTCTTTAGCTGCGTGTGAAGGCGCACTACTTGTTGTTGATGCAGGTCAAGGTGTTGAAGCACAAACATTAGCTAACTGTTACACCGCTATTGAAATGGAATTAGAAGTAATTCCAGTACTTAATAAAATAGATTTACCACAAGCAGATCCTTTGCGTGTTGCAGAAGAAATTGAAGAAATTATTGGTATTGATGCATTAGATGCAGTGCAATGTAGCGCTAAAACAGGCGTAGGTATTGCTGAAGTACTTGAAATGATTGTTAGAGACGTTCCGCCACCAGTAGGTAACACAGATGGACCTCTACAAGCTCTTATTATAGATTCTTGGTTTGACCCATACCAAGGCGTGGTATCACTAGTGCGTATTAAGCATGGTGAATTACGCATTGGCGACAAAATAAAAATAATGTCGAACGAGCATATACATACAGCTGACCAAGTAGGTGTGTTTACACCTAAGCAAACTAATACCGGTATTTTAAGAACGGGTGAAGTAGGCTTTGTTATTGCTGGCATAAAAGAGATACATGGTGCGCCAGTAGGCGACACTATTACTCATCAAAAAAATGCTGCACCACTTCGTTTACCAGGCTTTCAAAAAATTAAGCCACAGGTTTATGCAGGTATGTTTCCAATTGCATCAGATGAGTATGAATCATTCCGCGATGCGCTTAATAAATTAAGCTTAAACGATGCGTCGTTATTCTTTGAACCAGAGAATTCAACAGCACTAGGTTTTGGTTTCCGTTGTGGCTTTTTAGGTATGCTGCACATGGAAATTATTCAAGAGCGTTTAGAGCGTGAATACGATATTGATTTAATAACAACTGCACCTACGGTAATCTATGAAATAGTTACTAAAGAAGGTACATTCCAGATTGATAACCCGTCTGATTTACCTGCAGTAAACGATATTTTAGAAATTCGTGAACCGATTGTTGAAGCTAATATTTTGGTACCTCAAGAATACCTGGGTAATGTTATTACCTTATGTATTGAAAAACGTGGTAGCCAAACTAAAATGACTTATCACGGTAAGCAAGTAGCTGTTACATATGAGCTGCCTATGGCTGAAGTGGTAATGGACTTTTTTGATAAATTAAAATCAACAAGTCGTGGTTTTGCGTCGCTTGACTATAACTTTAAGCACTTTCAAACATCAGATATGGTGCGTGTAGATATTTTAATTAATAGTGAGCGCGTTGATGCACTTGCGATTATTGTTCACAGAGATGGTGCACAGTCTCGCGGTCGTCAGTTAGCTGATGCATTAAAAGAGCTTATTCCTCGTCAAATGTTTGATATTGCGATTCAAGCAGCTATTGGGCAACATGTTATTGCACGTACCACGGTAAAACAATTACGTAAAAACGTAATTGCTAAGTGTTACGGTGGTGATGTGAGCCGTAAGAAAAAGCTACTTAAAAAGCAAAAAGATGGTAAAAAACGTATGAAACAAGTAGGTAATGTTGAAGTACCTCAAGAAGCGTTTTTAGCTATTTTAAAAGTTGGTAAATAAAACAAAGGATTATAAATGGCTGGTTATTTTTCAGTTTTTTTGGTGTTATTAACTTTAGGCTCAGGTTTAATATGGTTAATAGATCACTTAATATATGCACCTAAAAGGCAAGCGCTTCTAGATATGGCGCAAAAGTCTGCAGGTGCTCCGTTAGATGAAGAGACAGTGGCGTTAATAGCGCCAGAACCAGTAGTAACTGAAACTGCAAAGTCAATTTTTCCAATGATTGCAGCAATTACTATTTTTAGATCGTTTATTTTTGAACCGTTTCAAATTCCATCGGGTTCAATGATGCCTACACTGTTAGTAGGTGATTTTATTTTAGTACAAAAATACGCTTATGGAATAAAAGATCCTGTTTGGCGAACGCAGTTGGTTGATGTAGATAAGCCATCACGCGGTGATGTTGTTGTTTTTAAATTTCCGTTAAACGAAGAAATTGACTATATAAAAAGAACGATAGGCTTACCTGGTGATAAAATTGTTTATCGTGATAAACGTTTATTTATTCAGCCAAATTGTAAAGAGGGTGAAACACAACAAGGTAATTTGGTGTGTAATGAGTACAATAAAATTGATATGGAAATCATCAAAAGCGGCGAATTCAATTTGAAAGGAATGACTTCTGTACGTTTGACAGAGTCTTTAACTGACGATGTTCATGATATTTTAATTTATCCTGAACGAGCTGAGCAAAAAGGGCGATACTATAGACAACCAGGCACACCTTCTGATGAATGGGTTGTACCTGCGGATCATTATTTCATGATGGGCGATAATCGTGACAATAGTGAAGATGGTCGCTTTTGGGGTTTTGTACCAAAAGAAAACTTGGTGGGTAAAGCTGTCTTTATATGGATGAGTTTTGAATTTGAGAATGGCCCTGACGATATTTTACCAGGATGGGTTCCAACTGGTGTTCGTTTTGAGCGCCTAGGTAATATTCAGTAACAATGAAAAAAAATGTAACCGAACTATATAAAAAAATTGGCTATGAGTTTGCTGATCAAGGTTTACTTGAACAAGCAATGACGCACCGCAGCCACAAAGGTCAACATAATGAGCGACTAGAATTTTTAGGCGACTCTATTTTGAGCTTTGTAATTGCGAATGCACTTTATGCTAAATTTCCTAAAGCGCGTGAAGGTGATTTAAGCCGCATGCGCTCTACACTTGTACGTGGTCAAACTCTTGCTGAGTTTGGACTTGAATTTGGTCTGGGTGATTATTTACGCTTAGGTCCTGGCGAGCTTAAAAGTGGCGGTTTTCGTCGCGAGTCAACACTTGCCGATGCAGTAGAGGCTATTATTGGTGCTGCATTTTTAGATTCAGGTATTGATAGCTGCGGCGATCTAATATTAGCGTGGTACGAATCACGCTTGGATGCTATTTCACCAGGGCTTAATCAAAAAGATCCGAAGACCCTGCTGCAAGAGCATCTACAAGGCCGTAAGTTGCCTTTACCTGGCTACACCGTTGTTGATACACAAGGCCAAGCACACAATCAAACATTCACGGTTGAATGTATTGTTGATGGAATGGATAGCATAATTTCTGTTGGTAGCTCGCGCCGAAAAGCCGAACAAAAAGCTGCTGAAAAAGCATTGAAGATAATTAAAAATGAATCTTGATACCTTAATACAACATCGCGAAGGCGATGTAGATACGTTTTGTGGCATGGTCGCAATTGTAGGACGTCCAAACGTTGGTAAATCAACTTTACTCAATGAAATTATTGAGCAAAAAGTAAGTATTACCTCACGTAAACCACAAACAACACGCCATCGTATTATGGGTATTCATACCGAAGGTAAACACCAAGCGGTTTATATTGATACACCAGGGCTACACGTTGAAGAAAAACGAGCAATTAACCGTTTAATGAATCGTGCAGCATCTAGTTCAATTGGCGATGTAGAACTTATTGTATTTGTAGTTGAAGGCACTCATTGGAATGCCGATGACGACATGGTACTCAATAAAGTATCGCAAAGTGGTAAACCTGTGCTGTTGGTTATCAACAAAATAGACCAAGTGAAAGACCGTGATCTTGTACTACCTCATATGAAGTGGTTAGGTGATAAGTTTGATTTTATCGGCATTATGCCAGTATCAGCTAAGCAAGGTAAAAACGTTGATTTAATTAAAGCTGAAGTAACTAAGCGCTTACAGCCTTGTGAATTTTACTTTCCAGATGATTACGTGACTGACCGTTCAATGCGCTTTATGGCTGCTGAAACCATCCGTGAAAAGCTAATGCGCTTTATGGGTGAAGAACTACCGTACTCTGTAACTGTTGAAATTGAGCAGTTTAAGTGGCAAGAAAACGGTGTTTGGCACATCAATGGATTAATTTTGGTTGAGCGCGAAACACAAAAACGCATGGTTATTGGTAATAAAGGCGAAAAGCTAAAAACCATTGGTCGTGAAGCACGTAAAGATATCGAAGAAATGCTTGATAATAAAGTGTTTTTAGAGCTTTGGGTGAAAGTTAAATCGGGTTGGGCTGATGATGAGCGTGCACTGCGTAGCCTAGGTTATGGTGAAGACTAAACTCATAAGCGATATAGTTTATGGATAGCGACTTCTACACTGCTTATTTATTGCATCGACGTCCCTATAGTGACTCTCAAGTGATGCTTGATATGCTTGTAGAGGGCGTTGGTCAGCTTAGAATGCTCGCACGTATTAGTGGTCGCCAGGCTACTAAACATAAAGCACAGTTACAACCTTTCCAATCGCTGCTTGTTCATTACAATGGCAAGTACGACTTAAAATATATTAATAAGTTTGAATTACATGGCAGGTCTCTTTTTTTAAAAGGGGATGAGCTTTACTGTGGTTTCTATTTAAATGAGCTGACTAACCGAATAGTGCCAATTAATGAGCCTATTGAACAAGTATTTCACTTATATAAAACTCATTTAGAGAACTTAAATAGTGGCGCTAATTTACAAGCTGTTCTTCGCTCGTACGAATTTCAATTATTGGAGCTACTTGGTTATGGTGTTGATTTTAATTTTGATGCCAGCGGTGAGCCTATAGATGAAACGCAAACGTATAGTTATTTCCCCGAAGTCGGGTTTTTAATACAAAATGACACTCGTTCAGGTTTTAGTGGCTTGCAGCTTAATGCTATTGCAAACCATGACTTTAGCCAAAGTGATGTGTTATATATGGCTAAGCAATTAAGCCGATATCTATTAAAACCATTACTAGGTAATAAGCCATTAAAAAGCCGTGAGTTATTTACGGCCTCTCAATAAACGTAATTTTACAGGTAAAATAATGAAAGATATTCTTTTGGGTGTAAACGTTGATCACATTGCAACGCTTCGCCAAGCACGTGGTACAAGCTATCCTGATCCAGCACATGCAGCGAGCGTAGCAGAGCATGCCGGTGCAGACGGTATTACGATTCACCTACGTGAAGATCGTCGCCACATTCAAGATCGTGACGTTTATGTAATGGCCAAAACTATTCAAACCCGTATGAACCTTGAAACTGCCGTTACCGATGAAATGATAGCGATTGCACTCGAAGTTAAACCAGAATACGTATGCTTAGTACCTGAAAAACGCGAAGAGTTAACTACAGAAGGTGGTTTAGATGTTGCTGGGAATATTGAAAAAATAAAAGCAGCGACTAAAACACTCAGCGAAGCTGGTATTAAAGTATCGTTATTTATTGATGCAGACAAAGCACAATTAGATGCAGCAAAAGAATGTGGTGCGCCTTATGTTGAAATTCACACTGGTGCTTACGCTGATGCAACAAACGATATTGATTTAAGCAAAGAGCTAGAGCATATTCGAGAAGGCGTTAAATATGCAGCAAGCTTGGGCTTAATTGTAAATGCCGGACATGGACTTCATTATCATAACGTTAAACCTATAGCTGCAATGCCAGAAATTTATGAGCTTAATATTGGTCACGCAATTATTGCCCGAGCGGCAATTGAAGGATTAGATAAAGCCGTTCGTGATATGAAACGATTAATGATTGAAGCGCGTTCTTAATTAGTTTTAGTTTTGAAAAGACGTTTTTATAGAGTAATCCTGTTTATTTAAAGTAAACAATATCAGTGATATTGACGATAAAAACATCTATTTCCAGATGCTTTGAACAGCGCAAAATTTTGCTGACACATTTTTTGATCGATTCTCTTAGAAATATATTTATCAAAAATTTCGCCTATCTATATCGTGGCAGATTCAACCTTGAAGTGCGTGATAGTTACCATATGGTCAGCCATTAATTTAGTTGGTAGTGTTATAATTTAATTTTTCTCTCGGTCGTTAAGCTCTACCATCACATTTTGGGCTACCAATTTTTACTTTTGTGATGCCAGTTAATTTTGGCTAGGGGCTGTTGAACTTTGTTGTACATATATCAATTGGCCCAAATTAGTAGCCACACTATAGTAAATATCAAAGAGAGTATTGAAAGATAGTTTTGCAAGTTTTTCATACCTTGTGGTCATTGTAGTGGTCAATAAAATTTGGCCACAGTTTTAGAGTCTTTGTATCTAACCTCAGATTCATTTGGCGCTAAACCAGCATTATAATGATGCGGTCTAACGTTGTTGTAATATCCGTTGATATAATCACTAACGCTATATTTAGCATCTATAAAATTTTCATATCTAACCTTTGGCATCCATTCTGTTTTAAAGCTTCTAAAAAATCGCTCCATTGGCGCGTTATCCCAACAATTTCTACGCCTGCTCATACTTTGTGTGATTTTATATCGCCATAAACGTTGGCGATATTTTAAACTTGTATAGTGACTACCTTGATCTGAATGAAACATCAGCTCAGCCGGTTTTCCTCTACTTTCATACGCAAGTTCAAGCGCTTTTAGCGTTAAATTAGTGTCTGGCGACAACGACATTGTCCAGCCAACCACTTTGCGGGCAAATAAATCAATAACGACGGCTAAATAAGCCCAGCGATTACCTGTCCAAATATATGTAACATCACGGCACCACACGGTATCTGGCTCAACAACATCGAACCGCCTATCAAGCAGGTTTGGGATTTCAAGGTGTTCATTACCGCCGCGTTTATATGAATTTTGAGGTACTTGGCAGCTTTCTAGCTTTAATTTAATCATTAGCTTAGCAGCACGATAACGGCTTAATTCAAAATCGTTATTCGTTGCGATTGTCCTCGCACCTGCTGAGCCCCCACTCATTGTATGTATTGCTTTAACTTCAGCCTCTAACCTTATTTGTTCTGGCGTTGGCGTTTTATCGCGTATAGCCCAGTATTTATAGCTGCTACGATGCACATTAAATACACTACATAGCACACTAATTGGGTAAAGCTCTCGTTGATTTAATTTCTCAATTAACGAGAATTGTTCAGGGAGTCGGACATCAAGAGGGCGGTAGCCTTTTTTAATATATCCTTTTCTAATTCAATGCGTTGGATTTGCTTTTTAAGTTCGCGGATTTCAATTTGTTCGGGCGTCATTGGTGAAGCTAATGGTGACTGGCCATTACGTTCTTGCTTTAATTGAGTAACCCATTTACTCACGGTTGATTTACCAACACCCATCGCTTTGGCTGCTTCTTCTTGTGTATAACCGTGGTCAACTACAAGTTGAGCCGTTTCTAATTTGATTGCAGCGGAGTACGTTGCACGGTTTAATTTTGTCATTTTTTTCACCAAAATTTGTATGCAAATAGCATAACATTTCTTTCTTAATGGGTGACCAAAATCACTGTACCACTACAATTGGTCATAGACTCGCACAATGGGCGCTTTAATAGAACGGTTCACTACGACTGGCTAAATTATTATATTTACATTGATATTAGTTAGTTATAAGACAGAGCTACCGATTGGTTATGGACTTATAATAATGAACGCCCTAATATGGGCATAGGTGGAACAACACCAATACAAAAACTGAAAAAAGTTAAACAACAGAAATTCTACAGCTCGCCTCCATTAGAAATGTGGGGGATTACCTATCCAATAATAATAACAGCTCTAGCTCTCAAGCGGTCAGTTAGCTATTTATTTCGAAGGGGATTTTAACAACGTTTTTTGATTTGAAATATTTAAATTGACACAGCGTTTTGAGGAGATCTCTGATTGAATTTGATGACTGTTTAAAGTACTTTATTTTAACCAGAGGTCACATAAAATTTGTTACAAGCTCTCTATGTTATTTGATGTTAGCTACTATTTAAATAAACTTATCATCAAAGTATGAAGGGTTAAAGCAACTAACAATTACCCTATCTTGTAACTTCCCATTAAGTATATAGTGATTTTGTAAGGTACCTTCAATAATCCATCCAGCTCTAGTGTAGGCTTTTATACTACCTACATTATCACTATACATGCCACCGTTAAGTTTTCTAATATTATGTTTTTCAAACGCTAATTTATTTCCTAATTTGATTGCTTCTGAGGCAAGTCCTTTTCCCCAATAAGCCTTATTCCAAATAACAGTAACCAGATCTGATATTTTTTGTTTGTTATCTATCGGTCCTACTTTCAAATTTCCGATGTGTTGGTCATCTTCAATTAAGCAGATTGCATACATATAATAGCTTTTTGTATTAAGTCCGTTCTGTATATAAGTAGTAACAGATTCTTTCGTAAGTTCAGTATTAGTAACTTCTAAAAAAAGCAGTACATCATCGTCTTTAAAATTTTCTAGATAAGTTTCTGTAATATCTGTTTCTATTAAAGGTCTTAAATATATATTTTTCATCGGTATTCCTTTTAATTTAAATTGTTAAGTATTTAGTATACGCTCAACCTGAAAGGCTTCTGCTTTTTCAAAACCATGGCTTGCGCCGCGTAATGTTGCTAATGCTTCAACACAACGCAAGCTTCTGCTGTGTGGAAAATCTCGTAACTCTTCTTGATAACAATTTAATACCTGGATTTTCTTCTGCCAATATTGAGTTATATCAACAATATATTGAGCTTTAAAGTTCGGGTGGGTGGGGGATTGCCACTCAGTACTCGACAATATTTCGAAGGACAATATTTTTTTTACACTACTGCCTTTTATAGGACGGCAAGCTGTCATCACCGCTTGGTGAGTCAACTGGTGATCAATGTTGAGGTCATGAGCGAAATGACTATAAATTATGCTGGGTTTAAATTGATTTATTGCAGTTTCAATTACTTTTACTATCTTTAATAAAGGGACTGAGTCCATTTGATTGTCAGGAAAATCGAAGCACTGCGAATTCTTTATCCCAAGAGTAGATATTGCCTTATTCATAGCTGAAGTGCGTTCATTCTCGTTGTTTTTATCATTATCATCTCTAGATGAAACGCCGTTAGTCATAAAAATTATACTGACGGTATCTCCTTCTGCAATATGTTTGGCAATAGTACCGGCACAACCCAATGCTTCGTCATCGGCATGAGCAGCAACAACAAGTATGCTTTTATTTTTAGTCATCGTTTTTCTCCTCATTAACGATATAATCCCAAGATACTGCAGTGCCCCGTTTTATATCTTTGTTAACGCGTTTACCTAACAATGCTTGATAGTGTTTAGGAGCTAAACCGTAACCAGGACGTATTCTTCTGATATGATCTTCAGTTATTATTTGATCATGTTTAATATCATTAACAAAATAAAGGGAACGGCGAAATTTCATACTTGCATGTTCAACAGGTTTTCGCTCATAACCAGCTGAACCAATAGCTTGATAAGCTTCCTTGGTTTCTTTAACTAAGCGTTTGAACTCCTCTGGCTCTAATGAGAATTCGGCATCAGGACCTTTATCATTTCTATCGAGTGTGAAATGTTTTTCAATTAGGCTCGCACCAAGAGCGATACTTGTGACAGAAACAACAGTACCTAAACTATGATCGGAAAGCCCTGATATAACATCAAAACGTTGGCTAATATCGGCTATAGTGGCTAAATTTGCTTGTTCAACTGGCGCAGGGTAAGCGCTAATACAGTGTAAAACCACTAATTCAGTACAACCATTTTCTTTAGCAGTCGTAATTGCCTCTTCTATTTCTTCCATATTCGCCATACCAGTTGAAATGATCAGTGGCTTACCTGTTTGTGCAATACGTTTTATTAAAGGTAAATCCGTTATTTCAAAAGAAGCTAATTTATAGGCTGGNCAGCCGATTCATCAAATGGAGTGGAGAACAAGGTAATACCGACTTCTTTCGCTTTATCAAATAACTGTTGATGCCATTCAAAGGGGGTTTGTGCCCATTGATATAAATCGTAAAGTTTATAGCCATGCCATAAGCCGCCTTTAATTTGAAAATCTTCCTCATCACAATTTATAGTCATGGTGTCAGGTGTATAGCTTTGAATTTTTATGGCATCTACACCGCATTGTGCAGCGACTTCTATGCTTTTCAATGCTTGCTCTATTTTTCCGTTATGGTTCGCCGACAACTCCGCAATTATATATGGTGGGAAGTCAGGTCCGATGTTCGTGCCATTGATAGTAATAAATTTATGAGTCATTATTTTTTTCGCTCAAGTTTGTCATACGCTTTGTGATGATGACGTTTGCATTAAGTATTGGGGCTTCATTTTTTGGACAAGGGGTTAATTTTGCTTGCTCAAAAGTTAATGTGAAATCACCATAAGCTAAAAAAGCTTTAGGGTAACTATCGGCATCCATCATACGAATTAGATCATAAAGTTCTGTTAAGGTTTCGGTACCTTGAACTTTGCTTTGTTCAGGTTTTCTTCTTGTAAAGGTGGTTATATTTCCTGTTTGTGCAATGGGCATTGGCTCTATAGTGATAATGCTTTTAATCATGTCGAAAGTAAGTTTGGAGCAACGTTCAAATATTTCTTGTGCGCTACCCTCTAGTGATAAAGGTGCTTTTAAGTAAACGTCACCAGCGTCAAGTTGCTTAGTCATTTTCAACGCGGTTAACTTAGTTGTTTGATGGCCACGACAAATTAAGTTTTGCAAAGGGCTACCACCTCGACCATAAGGCACATCTGTCATATGAAAACATATACAAGTGAACTCATTAAGAATCTCTTCTGGTACCAGCCAACTCCAATGAGGAAAAAAAATATATTTAGGCTTAAGCGAGCGAAGGTTGTCTAAAGTTAGTTGGCTATGGTCATTAATTAATGTCCAGTTGCCAGGGGAATCAGAGAGAACTCGATCAAATTCTTTGATATTCCAATCTTTTATTGTTGCTACTATGTAATTGTTAGTCATGACGAGATATTTCTATTTTGTATTTGATACCATCTTTAATAAAAAAAGCAGGATAGTCACTATTACTCACCACTCTAAGTAAATTAAACTGCTCAGCTAAACTTTTATTAACATCTAACTCGCTATCTTTTTTGTTTCTTTTAGCATAGAAATTTTCTTGTCCACACTGGGCATTGGCAGTTAATGTTGTAAAATTTTCAATAAACTCTTTAGCTAGTTTTATTGTTATTTTACCTTGCTTATCACGCCATTCATCATGTAGTTCGCTACCGTTAAGCTCTATAGTGTCTTCAAGCCAGATGTTGCCACTATCAATATTCTCACTTGCTTCTAATAAGCATACAGGAATAGACATTTTTCCTTCAATAATTTGCCAGCTCATCGGGGCAAAACCTTTACCTTGAGGTAAGGCACTTTCATGAACAACAAGGTTATATTGATTGCGTTTACGTATTTCATTGGGAATAATTTGAGTACAGCCTAATAAAAAACACACATCGCCCTGTGTAATATCATCTGCATTTCTGAAAAGCTGGCACTGATAATGAGATGAAAAATATGCCACCAATGCTTCAGCGTAAGGCAAAATCCATGAATCATTATCAACTAATATACTAATCGTTTTAAAACTCTGATTTCTCATTTATGCGCTCTTTGGTAGCTCTTTGTTTAATAAGACACTGGTCACTCTTTGTGCGCCTATTCCATCACAAACATTGAAACAATTTTCGACCATCATCTGATATTTTTTAGGGTGTAAAATTAGTTGTTCTATTTGGTCACAAATCATGGAGGAGCTAATGTCTTTATACCAACCCAAGTTGATTGTTGCACCAGAATCATTTAGATTTTTAGCTATCAACTGTTGGTTTTCAGCATTGACGGTTGTTAGGCAAGGCAAACCTAAGCAACATCGCTCCCATGCGGTTGAACCGCTCGCACCAATGGCAATATCAGCTTCTATCATTTGACTAGCCATATCTTTGCTGTCAATTATTAATGTACACCATGTCAGCGTATTACAAAGACGCTGTAAAGATGTTAAATGTATCGACTGGCTTGAAATAATTAAACGTGCGCGAATATTTGGCATGTTAATGTGTAATTCTTCTAATGCTAACAATGCTATTTTCGATAAATTATCCGGATCGCTCCCTCCCATTGAAACCATAATGTGAACATTACTGTTATGGTGCACTAATTGCTCACTTCGCTTATCGCGTTGAATTTTTGCTTGAGCTCGATAGTGGCTAAATTCCTCTCTTAACAACATGTAGTCTTTACCTAACAACATTGTGCAATGTTCAGGAATTAATGCTTGGTATGGTTCGGCATTTCGATTTAAGGTTTGATCAAGTAATACATTACATAACAGGGGACGATTAGCTAAGTCATCAATAACGACAAGTTTCTTACAGTAGTTAGTAACTAAAGCATGCCATGTCGCCTCTATGGCATAATGATCTACAATAAGGTAATCAGCATACGCAATTTTTTGCATTGCTTGAATACTTTGTTGTGCGTCTTCTATTATGGTACATCCAAGCCACGTATCACTATTTTGTCGAACAATATCGTTTGCCCCTTTAGGTAAAGGGATTAAAGAATAGTTATGTTCAATAATCAGGTGGTTAATATGACCATGATGTTCTCGACTAATAAAGCTTATATCAACCCCTTTAGCCATTAATGCGTTTGCTAGTGTTAAGCAACGCATAACATGGCCATAACCAATAATAGATGAGGCATCTACCTTAAATACTATATGCATAATGATTCTAGTAATAAATTTATGGAAAGATTGTTTTTATTTTCATTCATATAAGGTGTCTGCGTTATCTAACCTTAAAAACAGGTGATAATAACTCACCGTAAAACTTGTTATGAAAATCTTTATCTTCAATAGTTTGTAAGAGTATATTGAGTACTTCTTTATAGGCAGACAGTAGTGCTTCAATATCTTCGCTTTTATGCGAGTAATTTAAGTTATGGCCGCCACCAAGTAAAAACCCACGTAATGCCATCTCTTGTAAAAACAACGATTTTAATTCAATGGCACTATAATTACC
The DNA here is from genome assembly GCF_000498095.1 of Pseudoalteromonas sp. TB64. GTDB lineage: Bacteria > Pseudomonadota > Gammaproteobacteria > Enterobacterales > Alteromonadaceae > Pseudoalteromonas. The sequence goes on along the minus strand of NZ_AUTQ01000099.1, from coordinate 48,752 downwards.
TTGGGCATTAATAACCAGAAATGACCAAGCAGGGTGACCGCTTAACGTTAACCAATGCTGTGCTTGTAGATCATTAATGATTTGCGCTAGGCCTGTTTGTAGCTTTTCTCCCATCGCTGCTAAGTGTGTAACAACATTATGCTCTGTCATAAAATCTAAAGTGGCTTTTGTTGCAGCTAACGATAAGGTTTCTCCAGCAAAAGTACCTGAGAAAAAAATATCTTCCATGAGCATCATGATATCTTTACGCCCAACGACTGCGGATATGGGATAACCATTTGCCATACCTTTTCCGAATGTGGCTAAGTCAGGGGTCACATTGAATAATTGTTGAGCACCACCCATAGAAAAACGAAAGCCAGTAATGGTTTCATCAAAAATTAATACCGCGCCGTGTTGTTGACATAAATCTTTCATTTTTTGTAAAAAATTATCTTCTGGAAAATGCGTGTTCATCGGCTCTAAAATTACGGCGGCAATTTGATTTTTTTGTTGATAAAATAATTGCTCTAACGATGAAATATCATTGTATTTAAATGTATGAGTCAGTGATTTGGTTGCTTCAGGTACACCTAAGTCTCGTGTGGTTGAACCAATGTACCAATCTTGCCAACCGTGATAACCACAAACAGCAACATGTTCTTTTTTAGTAAATGCACGGGCCAAACGAATGGCTGCGGAGGTAGCATCACTGCCATTTTTTCCAAAACGGACCATATCCGCGCAAGGTATTAACTCAACAAGTTGCTCTGCGACAATCGTTTCAAGTTGATGAGGCAAAGAAAAAGTGACGCCTGATTTTATTTGCTCAATGACGGCATCATCAACGGCTTTATTGCAATAACCTAAAGAAACTGAAAGTAGTCCACTGACAAAATCGGTATATTGATTATCATCGGCATCCCAAACTTGGCAATTTTCACCTCGTTTAATAAACAGTGGAGATACATGTTTAGGGTAAGCAATACGGCTTTTGCTAAATGTTTGCGAACCTAAAGGAATAGTTTTTTCAGCACGTTCAAGCCAGTTTGATGATTGTTGATAGCGTTTGTTCATTACGTTGCCTGCCCAGTATTTAATAGGATGTTTTTCAACTGTTGTTGATCTTCTTTTTCAGACTTCAGTAGACCTTCGTTGCGCATAATATGATGATTTATTTTCGCTAATTCAGGTTTTTCCTGCATTAACGTGATTATATCCGCTAGGGTGAAATTCTGTTTTTGGGGGTATAAATATTCATATGTTTTGGTAATAAGCTCAAAGTCTTTTGGTTCATCGACCGTCCAACGATAATGAGATAAGTCTGGCTGATGAGTGTAGTTACTCAAGGTAAACAACAGCGGGTTATTGCGAATAAAAGGTGTTACATGCTCACGTTCCGAAGGTTTTTTAGCTAGTTGATAGGCTTTCTCTAATGCATCAAAGCTAAATACTTCAACATCTAACCCATCAGGTAAAGTTGCTGGTGCGCAGTTTGAACAATAATCACTATTATTTTTTACGAATAAATCAATGACATCATCAATGATTTCAGCATCTATCAGCGGGCAATCACCAGTCACTCTTACTATATTAGTTATTTTATTTACGGTGCTATCTTTTGATTTAAACGTCATTGCAGCATGATAATAGCGCGCTAAAACGTCTGTTAAATCACCCCGAAAAAAATCGACCTTCAATTGTTGACAAAGTACTTCAATTTCGTCATCACTGGCTTCATCACTTGTTGCAATAACAAGACGATGTGGTATTTTTATTCTTTGCAGTCTAGCTATTTGATGAGCAAGCATAGGTTTGCCAAGGATTGGTAGCAACACTTTGTTAGGCAACCTTGACGATGACATGCGGGCTTGTAAAATAACTAATGTTTCATTCATGATTTCAATGGGCTCGTTTTATACGTGCTTAACTAAACTAACTTATGCTCATAAAAATTAAACAGACCATAAGCTCGGGTTAATAAAACCAAGTCGCTTATCTGCTAATGCTAAAAGCTCTGTTTTACTGATAGGTATCTCTTTCGCTAATTTATAGGCTTCCACAATATCGCTAAGTTGCTGAGTGTTACACACCCCCACAACAAGTTTTTCAATGATACTTTTGTCTATTGACTTAGTCACTTTGTCATTAACGTTTTCTTGAATAATAGTATGCGATTTCTGTGCCGTTATGTTTGCCCTGGCAATAGGTGTTGAAGTGGGCGAGCTATTCACTAACATTGCTAATGCTAAGGTCACTTTAGTGCAATTTAAGTGTTGAGCAAGTGTGGTAAAGTCATTGAGCTTTTGTTGATATGGTTGAAAGTAAGGGGCAACTTTATCTTGGTCAATAAACAGTAAGCCTTGTAAAAATAGTGATCTTGCATGTAACACGATATTTTTTTGTTGGCAAAATTTGATTATATCCGTCGCAATAAAGCGTTGATCAAATACATTGATAGGCGCTTGTACTACCTCAAGAGGGTAGTGACTGGCAATTGTTTTAAGTTGTTCAGGTGTATAAACTGATACACCAATACGTTCTATTAAACCTTGTGACTTAAGTGATAACGCTTGTTTGAACAGTGAGTCTTTTTTAGGGTGATAAAGTAAATTATCACTATGATGGAATAATAGCGTTTCAATTTGTTGCTGTTGTAAATGCTCTAATGAACGAAAAAAGGCGGTTTTAATTGAGTGTTGGTCGTTATTTAGGGCGGGTATTTTACTGATAATACTAAAATCTTCACTCAATTTTGATTCATTGAATATTTCACCAAGTAAGTGTTCACTATTTCCATAAGCGCCGGCACAGTCAAGTGTGTTTATGCCTAAGTGTTTTGCTTGCGTTAATATATCAAATACTTCAGTTTTATTTACCTGTCCTTGGGTATTACTAATACCGTAGTCTAAGCCAAACTGCACTGTACCTAAGGCGAGCTCCATGTTTAAACGCCCAAACTGTTTAATTCATCAAGTACGGTTGCAATGATGTAATTTTGTTCATCTTGGCTCAATTTCGGATATAACGGCAAGGATATTGCGCGCTGATAATACTCTTCTGCTATAGGGAAATCACCCTGTTTGAAAGCAAGCCCGTTAGCGTTTTGCTGATAATAAGGTTGTAAGTGGATTGGAATATAATGTACATGAGCACAAATGTTTTTTGCTCTCAGCGCGGTAACAATCGCTTTATGTTTTTCTTTTTGTGTAGCTTTTTCAAACGTTGGCAGTAGCACTATATAGAGGTGATAGGCAGAATATATTGATGTTGCAGGCGTTAAACACGTTAAAGATGAATCAGAAAAAGCTTGATCGTAAGTTGCCGCTAATTGATTTCTTTTTGTGACAAAAGCTTCTAAGCGTTTTACTTGGCTAAGCCCTAAAGCAGCTTGTAGCTCAGTCATTCTGTAGTTAAAGCCTAACGCAACTTGTTGATAATACCAAGGTCCATGGCTTGCTTCGCTCATGTTTTCTGGGTTACTGGTAACACCATGACTTCTTAATAACCGCATTTGCTCTGCTAGTTCTAAGTGCTGAGTTAATGCCATACCACCTTCGGCACTGGTAATTATTTTAACAGGGTGAAAGCTAAAAATTGTAATGTCGCTATAGTCACAGCTACCTACTTTACTTGCTTGGTAACGACCACCAATAGCATGTGAAGCATCTTCAATAATGGCGAAGTTATATTTCTCACTAAGTGCTTTAATCGCCTGCATATCACACGATTGCCCAGCTAAGTGCACAGGAATAATAACTTTAGGTAAGGTATTTGTTATTTCTGCTAAAGCAAGTTTTTTAGTTAGCTCTTCAACTGATATATTGCCTGTCGATATATCAATATCAACAAAATCTATAGTTGACCCACAATAAAGCGCACAATTCGCTGAAGCAACGAAAGATATAGGGGACGTCCAAACAACATCACCTTCACCCACTTTGAGTGCTAAGCATGCAAGATGTAATGCTGAAGTTGCACTGTTAGTTGCGATAGCAAAGGGAACTTGTCCTTCGTTTTTATTTATACACTGTTGAGCAACGGCTTGTTCAAATTCAGGTACTTTAGGTCCTTGAGTAATAAAATCTGACTTTAATACTTCAATAACCGCAGCAATATCTTCTGGTGATATATCTTGTTTCCCGTAAGGAATCATTGCTCAACCTGTTGATTAAAAGAATTTATTTCATCAATCGATAAAAAGTCAGGGTTGTTCTGAGAGTCATATTCATAACCTTCAGGCACGGGTTTGCCTGTTTCATTAAGTGCATTAACAGTGAAATCATTACTGCGGCTACTAAATTTTATTGCTGGTGCAATAACAAAGTGATCTGCAAACTCAAAAGTACTGTAACAAATTTCACCAGGACACATTACCTCATGAAGCTTCTCACCTGGACGAATGCCCATAATTTTTTGTGGTAAATGAGGTGCCATAGCCGTTGCTAAATCAGTTATTTTAATAGAAGGGATTTTAGGGACAAATATCTCACCGCCTAACATACGAGTAAAATTCTTTAAAACAAAATCAACGCCGTCTTGTAGAGTGATCCAAAAGCGTGTCATGTCCTTATGGGTGATTGGGAGTTCAGTTGCACCCTCAGCAATAAGCTTTTCAAAAAATGGTACTACAGATCCTCTAGAGCCAACCACATTACCGTATCGTACGACGGCAAAGGTGGTTTTATGCCCACCTGAAATATTATTGGCGGCAACAAACAACTTATCAGAAACTAATTTAGTAGCACCATATAAGTTAATAGGGTTGGCCGCTTTATCAGTTGAAAGCGCAATAACTTTTTCGACATTATGGGCAAGCGCTGCGGCAATAATATTTTCAGCACCGTTAATATTAGTTTTTATGCATTCCATTGGGTTGTATTCGGCGGCAGGTACTTGCTTTAATGCCGCAGCATGAATAACAAAATCAACACCATTCATCGCTTGAGTTAAACGTTCTTTATCGCGAACGTCACCAATGAAATAACGCATACAAGGCTGATTAAAATCTTGCTGCATTTCAAATTGTTTTAATTCATCACGTGAATAGATGATAATTTTTTTTGGCTTATGATAACGAAGTAAGGTTTTTACATATTTTTTACCAAATGAACCAGTACCGCCAGTGATTAAAATTGTTTTATTATTGAACATAGTATTACCCAAGTTATTTATTACTGGCGTTTTATCACACGCAATCGTAATTCTTTTAATAAATATCTCAATACTTTAACTACTTAGCAAACAAAGTGCCAAGTTAATTTAGTAAAAACATCGAACAACGTATAGTATTTCGCAAGTTAAGTTATAATTTAGTCAGTTAACCATTTAGTTATTATTAAAATTCATCTTTGTAAGCTTAGGTTTTAAACCAAATGAAGCAAAGTAGAAACAAATTTGTAGACTAATTAGCTATTCGAAAAGTACATTCGGCTTCAGATAATTTCATAGTGAAAATCTATCTTTTTGCTTTAGTAACAAAAACAATCGGTAGAAGCTATTCTAGATTTACCTTAGTTTTGATACTTAATGATTAACTATTAAGTATGATTGACTTAACTAGTCCGTCTGTTTTTTGGCGTTTATGTCAAAAAACTGCCGCNCTCGCTAACTATGATCTTGATTTTAGATAATAATAACAATCGCGCAATAGGTTTAAATGCATCACTCACTTTTATTGGTGAAGCAGTACAACTATTAAACGAAACAAACTTTGAACAAGAGTGTAAAAAGTATCAACAGAAAGAATGCATTGTAATTTTAGGTGCATTACAGTCGCTTGACCACGAAAGTTTAATTAAGTGCCATCCTACATTACCATTTTTGTTAATAGGTGAAACGCTTAAACCACTACTAAGCATTGCTAATGTTGTAGGGCTTATTTGTGAGCCGTTTAATCATGATGTAACAACACAGTTACTTCACGACTGCCAGCAGTATCAACGAATGCTTCCTAACGAGCATAAACATTCTAAGCCCCATAAAACCTTTGACGGACTTGTTGGTGAAACAGACGCCGTAAAAGATGTTCGCTTTTTAATTGAGCAGGTAGCAAAAACCGATGCCAATGTTTTAATTTTAGGTGAATCGGGCACTGGTAAAGAAGTGGTTGCGCGCAATGTGCATTTACTTTCAAAAAGAATTAATGGACCGTTTGTGCCTGTTAACTGTGGTGCTATTCCGGCAGAGCTTTTAGAAAGTGAATTATTTGGTCACGAAAAAGGTGCGTTTACAGGCGCTATATCGGCTCGAAAAGGGCGATTTGAACTAGCTCAAGGTGGAACACTGTTTTTAGATGAAATAGGTGATATGCCACTGCAAATGCAAGTTAAGTTGCTGCGAGTATTGCAAGAACGAAGTTATGAACGAGTTGGTGGTACTAAAGCGATTCAGGCTGATGTACGTGTTATTGCTGCAACGCATCGTAACCTCGAAACCATGATTGAAGAGGGCAGTTTTAGGGAGGATTTATATTATCGTTTAAATGTATTTCCTATTGAAAACCCATCACTTAGCGAACGCGCTGATGACATTCCGCTGTTATTAAAAGAACTAATGCGCCGCGTTAACGACCAAACAGGGTCTACTGCTAAATTTACTGAACGCGCAGTTGAGAGCTTAAAAGAGCATGCGTGGCCGGGGAATATTCGTGAACTTGCTAATTTAGTGGAGCGTATGGTTATTATGTTTCCTGAGAAAGTGGTCGATATTCCTGATTTACCAAATAAATATCGTTATATTGAGGTTGAGGCATACGAGCCTGAATACCCCGAAGAGTTAATGGAAAAAGATGCCTTTAACGACATATTTAGCACCGGCTTTAGTGATTACGACGATGAGCCTGAGGCTGAATTTAATCAAACTGGTAGTGGGTTATTACCAAATGATGGTATTGAGCTTAAAGATTACCTAGCTGAGCTTGAAATTAGTTTAATAACGCAAGCGTTAGAACGTTATGATTACGTAGTGGCTCGCGCAGCCGAAATATTAGGTGTACGTAGAACCACGTTAGTCGAAAAAATGAAAAAATATAACCTATCGAGAGACTAAGTCTGTTGATCTTTCAGAATTAAAATTTGTTCTACCTAGAAGTGATTTAATCGTAGTGTGCGGTTGTTTTCTCAACGAAAATAACCGCATGATATCAATATCTTCTTTTCTAAAGCATGTTGCTTGGTAATCCTCAAAGAGTTGTTGCTTTTAATACTTCATAAGATTTCGAGATTACTTAACGAATATTTCTTTGAACATATTAACTACTTTTGAAACTGTTTCAGGTTTTACATGTCGAGTATCAGAGTTCCAAGCATCTTCAGTGCATTCGGTCACTAACTCATAACTAGGAAGGTAGTACATATCTTCATTATTATTTACCAACTCTTCAGCAGCAACTCTTAAAACGGCTTTTGAGTGTGCATTTGCTGTAATTATATGATGAGTATCCGCTCTGCCTGTAGCTAAAAAAGGAATCGGCGAAAGACTAATTATCAGTTTAAAATCAGGATTGTATTGTTTAATAATGTCAAAAAAAGATTGAATATTATTTACGTTTTCTTCGACTGTTAGCGTTCTGTGTTTCACAAATTGATAGGTATTATTTCTAGGGTTTCTAGACATAACAGTACCATCAGGAAACTCCCAGCATTCATTTAACCCCAATGTAACGACAAACACTTTACAGCTTAAAAATGAATCTTTAACAGCTTGAATATGCTTATCGTAATCAGCCAAATAGGCTTCTTTGGTGTTAAAAAATACATTTTCACGGTATGGATCTACGTAATGGCCAGTTTCTGATTGGAATAATAATTTATCAAACTTTCTAATACCAAATGCTTTTTCGGCTAACTGTTTAAAACTAGGCGTATTAAACAGTATTCCATAATTTGCACAAAACTTGGCATACTTATCCCCAGGTTGATAACCATCTACCACTAAGCCGTTCTGTGGATTATCATTTCGCTCTGTGATTACATAGTTATATCCATCTTGTTGAAAAAATTTGGCTATTTCAAAAGCAAAGCAACTCCCTGCAGAACCAATGGGTGTACCCATATCCATAATCGGTATTTTATTAACATAAGGTAGCGCATTATATTTTGATAAAGGATGGGTAGGGTGGTCTGGATTCGGCCAAAAGACGGCGCTAGGGTCGGGTTTTTTATTTGCGTTGTAACGGACACAACTATCAACGTAGTTCCGTTCATACTCACAAATATTAGTGAGTGACTCAGACCATAATTCTTCTGTAATCGAATCAGCTTTAAATTGCTCAATGATAGATTGCTTAATAAACTTAATAAGTTCAAAAAGCGTATTGTGGTATTTAAGTTCGGGGTCATTCGTTTGAATATGTTCAAAAAACATATTTTCGACTGCATTATTTTTAATAATAGTTTTTAAAAGGTAAGCCAAATGACGCAAGTTAGTAATTTTATTATCTAATGCAATATCAATGCAATCATCGTCATTGTGTTTGGTAAATTTTTTAGTTAATTCAGGAAATCCATCGAATGTGATAGAGGTTGTCCCTGGGGGGAAATGCTCGTCGGCTACTTTCTTCCAATGCAACTCACTAGGCAAAAAGCATAACGTTAAAGAATAGCGTGCTTTCCCTTTATTCGCAGGCATTGCTTTATGGGCAAGTTGATGGGGATTAAAAATAATTGAGTCCCCTTTATTAGGTTTAATCAAACTTAGCGAATGATTGATATTATAATGTTTACATAAAGGAGCAATATCTATATTTCTTTTGTTTATATGATTAAATATATAACCAATGTCTTTGAGTTTATCTGTGGATTCTTTATCTAATACCGCAGTACTACTGCCGTGCTCATCATAACCATTTAAGTAGGTTATGAGCTTTAAGTGATTTTTAGGGCCGCCATCACAATGCCACTTTGAAAAGTAAGTATGCTTTTCAAAGTCGTCTTCAATTTTATGCATTGCCCACCACAATATGCAATATTCACTTTTAAAATAAGATCTTAAATGCTCATCTACTTCTTGAGTTAGTATGTAGGGCAAGAATGACTTTAACACAGCAGGATTTTTGATTGCTTCTTTATCTTTATCATATTCAGAAATTAAAGTATCGCACAGAAGCTCTGATACATTGTTCTTTACTACATATTTATGGGCATTTATTAATGGCGTGTCGATTATATCGCGGCGAAAAGCGTTAGTAGCTCTGTGATTTAAATTAGTATAGCCTTGGTTTATTTCATAGTGATGAGCCGTATTAACATTAGAGCTTTTAAGTAAGCAGTAACGTATATCATCTATTTCTAATATTTCTTCCGTAGTTATCTGTACCATTATTTTAGCCTTGTTCTATCAATTATAAAATTGGTTGACATTATGCATATTGCGAGCCAAAGCTATATTGCTAAATTTGAATCTTTAAGAGAGTCTCTCCCTTTTACACTAAATTTACAGAATCGTTTTTATTGAGGTTGCTGTAAGTAAGTGAGTTTAGCTTTAATATAGTAAAAAATAGTCAAGATATTTAGAGCCACAAAGTAAGCCCTAAATATTCTGAAATAATTTTTTCTTTTCTAAAACAATCATTACTGTGATCGTTAACCATACCGCATGCTTGCATATGCGCATATACCGTCGTCGGGCCTAAGAACTTAAATCCTCGTTTTTTTAAATCTTTAGCAAACGCAGTTGATACCTCTGTAATAGCAGGGGTGTCCTCAATATTATTTAAATTACTTACGAGCGGTTTGCCGCCGACAAATTGCCATTGATAATTACTAAAGCTACCAAATTCCTTTTGTATTTTAATAAAGCACTTAGCATTATTAACTGTTGCTACAATTTTTAAACGATTTCGAACAATACCTTCATTAAGCATTAATTGATCAATATCATCGGGTGTAAATTCAGCAACTTTTTGAACATCAAAATTAGCAAATGCTTTTTTATATCCATCTCGTTTTTTTAAAATAGTGTACCAACTTAAGCCAGCTTGAGCTGATTCAAGTGTTATAAATTCAAACAGTTTTGTATCGTTATAAAGTGGCACACCCCATTCTTCATCATGATAAATAACGTAGTCGGATTTGGTTGTATCAAGCCATGGGCAACGGTGTTTTACTTGCTCAATCATTTGTGTTCCTTTATGTGTGCGTCATTTTTATGTCACTTTAAATTATCTGTAACTAAATGATAAATATATAAATAAATGTTGGTATAAATTGTGCATTTAGCTATGTATCTATATCAGTTTGAGATTTGATTATGGCTCTTGCAAGCGTACTAAAACCATTATTTACTTCTGCTAATCAGTATAACCCATGTTTACTTCAAGAGGAGTATGCAGGGGAATTAAGTGAGTTGCGCAAACAAGCAAGCTGGCTTTCACATTTAGTTGATACTATGCCTGTGGGCGTGGTTGTGCTAGATGGTAAAGGTATGATAGCTAAAGCTAATCAAATAGCGATAGATATGCTTGGTGAACCGCTCGAAGGTGAAAGGTGGTTTAACGTTATTCAGCGCTCATTTCGACCACATCAAGATGATGGACATGAAGTATCTTTAAAAGATGGGCGTTTAATTAAGCTTGATATTACGGCTTTGGCACCAGAGCCTGGGCAGCTTATTTTAATGACTGATTTAACAGAAACTCGTCGTTTACAAAAACGTGTCGCTCATATGCAGCGACTAAGTGCGCTGGGTAAAATGGTTGCCTCTTTAGCGCATCAAGTACGAACGCCATTATCTGCTGCAATGCTTTATGCCGCTAACCTAGGCTCTAAGCGTTTGCCAGAAGCATCTCGCGATAATTTTCAAACTAAATTAATGTCGCGTTTAAAAGATTTAGAAACTCAAGTAAACGACATGCTTTTATTTGCCAAAAGTGGGACACAGCATGTGGTCGAGCAAGTTTCAATGCAACAATTACTGACAGAAGTTAAAGCTGGCGCAGATGCTATGGTTTCGCTTAACGAAAGTGAGTTGGATGTAAGTTTACCAGAACCAGACATACAAATTGTGGGTAATAAGACCGCGATTGCCAGTGCTATACAAAATCTTATTCATAACAGTATTCAAGTGATTGGTACGGGGGCAAAAGTGCATTTGAGCGCATCGACCGATATGCAAGATCAAGACTTTGTTCGAATCAGTGTAAGCGATAATGGACCTGGTGTTGATTTATGCCAAGCAGATAAAATATTTGAACCATTTTTTACGACTAAAAGCCAAGGCACTGGACTGGGCTTAGCTGTTGTTAGTTCCGTTGCTAATGCTCATCAAGGCAGTGTTGATGTGACTAATAATACTCATGGCGGTGCCTGTTTTAGCTTATTACTACCAATTCGTGCGACAACTAAATTAGAGGAATCGTTATGAATAACACTATTTTAGTTGTAGAAGATGATGCAGGCTTGCGTGAAGCATTAATCGATACACTTGAAATGTCGGGCATAGAATGTGTTGCGGCAAATAGTGCCGAGCAAGCAATGATCTTACTTAAAAAAGAGTCTTTTTCGCTTGTAGTAAGTGACGTACAAATGGGCGTAATGAGTGGTTTAGACTTACTGCGTAGTATTAAATTAAACCATCCCGATTTACCTGTGTTGATGATGACGGCATACGCGACAATTGATGATGCTGTAGAGGCAATGCGTTTAGGTGCTATTGATTATATGGCTAAGCCATTTGCACCCGAAGTGCTGTTAAATATGGTGAGCCGTTATCTGCCCGAAAAACCAAAAGAAACGGATGGTCCTATTGTTGCCGATGCAACCAGTATTCAATTATTAGAGCTTGCAAGTAAAGTAGCACGCTCTGAAGCAAGCGTTATGGTGCTTGGTCCTAGCGGGTCTGGTAAAGAAGTTTTAGCGCGTTACATTCACGACAAGTCGAGTCGTTGTAATGAGCCATTTGTTGCTATTAACTGTGCTGCTATTCCTGAAAATATGCTTGAAGCCACTTTATTTGGTTATGAAAAAGGGGCTTTTACCGGTGCGATTCAAGCATGCCCTGGTAAGTTTGAGCAAGCGCAGGGCGGTACTATTTTACTTGATGAAATTACCGAGATGGACTTAGGGCTGCAAGCTAAACTTTTACGTGTACTGCAAGAGCGCGAAGTAGAGCGTTTAGGTGGTCGAAAAATAATACAGCTAGATGTACGTATTTTGGCTACCAGTAATCGCGACCTAAAAGAGGCCGTTGCTAAAAATCAGTTTAGAGAAGATTTATATTATAGATTAAATGTCTTTCCATTGATGTGGCGACCATTGTGTCAACGCCCTGGCGATATAATTGTGTTAGCTAAGCATTTAATTGAACGTCATATAAGTAAAAGCAAAGAGCCAATGGCATATCTAGATAAAAATGCTGAGCAAAAATTATTAGCCCATGCTTGGCCCGGAAATGTACGAGAGCTCGATAATGTTATTCAACGTGCGCTTATATTGAGAACGGGTAATACGATAAACGAACACGCCATTTTTATCGAAAACTTAGTTTCTAGTAACTTTATAATGGAGTCATCAACGACTTCGAGCGTAACAAATACAGTAGAAGTAACACATCAAAATTCAGATGAAAATGCAGATCAAAACACACCAAGCTCTGCTTATTATGATGAAAAGTTATATGCTACAGATGAGCCTAAGCAAGGCTTACTTGCAGCAGATACTGGTAGCTATAAAGATGAGCTTAAAGATAAAGAACATCGCATTATTTTAGAAACACTTGCTCGCTGCCAAGGTAAGCGCAAAGATGTAGCCGAAACACTCGGTATTAGCCCGCGTACTTTACGTTATAAGCTAGCGCAAATGCGCGATTTAGGTATTTCACTTCCTGCATAATCCTCTTTAAACCCTAAATTTGGCTTGCTGATTTAGGGTCGTCAAAACTATGACTTCCTGTATTTTGCTCTAAGTCATTGTATTTTGTGGTTTATTTATTTGGCATGCTTTGTGCTTTATTAACTGTAATAGTTAATTGCAGTGTCAGAGATAAATTATGAAAATTCAAAATAGTGCTGTATTTCAAGAAATGCAATCAATGGCTTTAGAAGCCGGACGCAATAACCAAATTAATAAACTGCCAACCCAAGTGCAATCTACATCTTCAGCAGCATTTGGTGATATGTTGAGCAATGCGCTAAATACAGTGCATGAATTGCAACAAGATGCAGGACAAAAAGTAAAAGCAGTTGAAATGGGTGACAGAAGTGTATCGCTTGCTGAGGCAATGATTGCTTCTCAAAAATCATCAGTTGCATTTGAGGCTACATATCAGGTTCGTAATAAACTTGTTGAAGCTTACAAAGAAATCATGAATATGCCTGTTTAATTAGGTAGTGGAGAATAATTGTGGCGCAATCTAATCAATCTACAGACCTTGCACTTCCTGGTGGCGGTATTGACCAAAGCGATAGTGATGATCAACAAGAACAAAAATCAGGCTATTTAAGTGCTTTGAATGGTGTTGATGTATTACGCCAAGTGACCCTTGTTATTGCATTGGCAATTTGTTTAGCTATTGCCATTTTTATTATTATTTGGGCTCGTCAGCCAGATATGCGCCCTTTAGGTAAAATGCAAACTGAAGAGCTTATTCAAACGCTTGATTTTTTAGATGCACAACAAATTGAATATCAACTTGATGGCAATGTAGTATCGGTTGATGAAAGTGAATATCAAAGTATTAAACTACTAATGACTCGCGAAGGGTTAGAGCAAGGTCCTGCATCAGGCTCAGATATTATAATGCAAGATATGGGCTTTGGTGTAAGCCAACGTTTAGAGCGTGAACGCCTTAAGCATGGCCGTGAACAACAACTAGCGCGTACAATAGAAGAACTTAATAACATTACTCGCGCCAAAGTATTGTTAGCCATTCCTAAAGAAAACGTATTTGCTCGCAGAGAGAAAAAACCATCGGCTACTGTTGTATTAACAATTAAACGTGGACGTTCGCTTGACCGCGAAGAGGTAGACTCTGTTGTTGATATGATTGCCTCAGCAGTACAAGGTTTAGAGCCAGCCCGCGTAACGGTTACCGATCAAAATGGTCGTTTATTAAATTCTGGTTCGCAAAGCTCATTAGCAGCTCGCTCTCGTAAAGAGTACGATTTAGAGCGTAAACGCGAGCAAGAGTACCTTGAAAAAATTGATAGTATTTTAATACCTGTAGTAGGGCTTGCTAATTACACGGCACAAGTAGATTTAAGCATGGACTTTAGTGCGGTTGAAGAAACTCAAAAACGCTATAATCCAGACCTACCTGCAATACGCAGCGAAACCACATTTGAAGAAAGTAATATGGGTGGGCTAGCTGTAGGTATTCCTGGTGCATTAACAAATCAACCTCCAATTAACTCAGATATACCAGAAGTTGCTGATGGTGGTGGTGCGGGTAGCGCAACGGCGCCATCACGAAGCCATAAAGAAGCTACCCGTAATTATGAACTCGACACCACTATTTCACACAGACGGCAACAAACAGGTATTATACGTAGAATAAGTGTATCGGTTGCTGTTGACTACATTCCTAAAGTGGGTGAAAACGGTGAAACCACAATGACACCTCGCTCTGTAGAGGCATTGTCAAATATTCGTCGCTTATTACAAGGTGGTGTTGGTTTTGATATGCAACGCGGAGATGCACTTGAAGTAGTAACAGTGCCGTTTGTACGTGAAGCAACCGATTTAAACATTGAAATTCCTATGTGGGAACAAGATTGGTTTATGAAGTATGTACGCCTTGCTTTAGGTGCACTGGTTATAATTGTACTTATTATGGCTGTAGTTAAACCAATGCTTAAACGTCTTATTTATCCAGATGACACGCTTGAAGAATATGACGAAGATGCACTTAGCTCTGGCGTAGATATTGGCGACAACACGCTTGATATGCTAAATAAAGACTTTGATTCTGCTTCAATTGGTTTCTCAAGCGATGGTACACTACAGTTACCAGACCTACATGGTGACGAAGATTTACTCAAAGCAATTCGTGCCTTAGTAGCTAATGAACCAGAACTATCATCACAAGTAGTGAAAGCGTGGTTAACAGAAGATGACTGATCAAGAACAAAAACAACTACCTCCAGCATTTGATGTTGATAAGCTAGATGGTGTAGATAAGGCTGCTATATTACTTTTGAGTTTGTCAGAAGAAGATGCTGCTCAAATACTTAAACACCTAGAACCTAAGCAGGTACAAAAAGTGGGTATGGCTATGGCTGGGCTAGATGATTTATCCCAAGCTAAGATAAGTGCTGTCCATAACTTATTTATTGAACAAATTCAAAGCTTTAGCACAATTGGTTTTCAATCAGAAGACTTTATTAAAAAGGCACTTACTGCTGCATTAGGTGAAGATAAAGCAGCCAGCCTTATTGACCAAATTGTTATGGGCTCGGGTGCCAAAGGACTTGATTCGTTAAAATGGATGGACTCTAAGCAGGTTGCTAATATTATTCGTAATGAGCATCCGCAAATTCAAACCATTGTATTATCTTATTTAGAGCCAGAGCAGTCGGCTGAGATAATTGCTCAGTTTCCTGAAAAAGTACGCTTAGATTTAACAATGCGTATAGCTAATCTTGAAGAAGTACAGCCAGCAGCACTGCAAGAGCTAAACGAAATTATGGAAAAACAGTTTGCAGGTCAAGCCGGTGCACAAGCAGCTAAAATGGGTGGTTTAAAAGCCGCTGCAGATATTATGAACTACCTAGATACGAACGTAGAAGGGCAGTTAATGGACTCTATTCGTGAGCACGATGAAGAAATGTCTCAGCAAATTCAAGACCTAATGTTTGTGTTTGAAAACCTAATGGAAGTTGAAGACCGTGGTATTCAAGCAATACTGCGTGAAGTACAACAAGATGTACTAATGAAAGCGATTAAGGGCACCGATGATGCACTTAAAGATAAAATACTCGGTAATATGTCAAAACGTGCAGCAGAAATGTTTGCCGATGATTTAGAAGCAATGGCACCGGTTAGAATTAGTGAAGTAGAAGCAGCACAAAAAGAGATTTTATCAACAGCGCGTCGTTTATCTGACTCTGGTGAAATTCAACTCGGCGGTGGCGGCGGTGAGGAATTCTTATAATCCATGAGTAAGTTAAAAGGACGCCCACTTAATGCTGAAGAAGCAGATGAATTACTAAAAAATTGGGCAACGCCTGATTTAGCCCCTGATGAGAAAAGTTTTGGCAACCGCTCTACTGCATTTGGCACGCCACTTTCTGATTTATATAAAAAAGAAATGGCAGAAGGAATGCCAATGGATGATGAGGTAGAAGAGCCTGAATTACCTTCACTTACTATGGTTGAGCTTGAACGCATTAGGCAAGATGCTTATGAAGAAGGGCTTAAACAAGGGCATGAGCAAGGTTATATTGATGGCTTTGATAAGGGTGTAACCGAGGGTAAAGAAGCTGGTTACAAAGAAGGAATCGAAATTGGTAAAACTCAGGGTCATGAAGATGTAAAACCGTTAATTGAAGAGCAGTTAACCGCCTTACGTACTATTTTAGATAGCTTAACTAATCCGCTTAATGAAGTGGATGACCAAGCTGAAAAGCAATTAGTGCAATTAGCGGTAATGCTGGCTGAAGCAATAATTTATCAAGAAGTAAAAACGTCCCCTGATATTATTTTGCACACACTTAAACACAGTATTGATTCACTTAATGCTGATGAAGAGAAAGTGCGAATACATCTACACCCCGAAGATGTCGATCTTATTAAAGCCAGTTATGGTGAGCAAATGATTACTGATAATAATTGGCAATTAATAGCAGAACCAACACTTGAGCGTGGTGGTTGTGAAGTTAAAACAGCTCAATCATCACTCGATATGACATTAAAAACGCGTGTCAAAGAAACGTTGGATAGTTTTTTGCATAATAGTGGTATCTAACTACTTTTTTGGCGTGTTATGCCTACTCAAGATGCTTCTTTAAGCGAACGCTTATCTCAATATCAACAACATGTTAAAGCTCCTACACCCGCTGTAGCGGGTATTTTAACACGAGTTGTAGGCCTTACTCTTGAANGGCTTGCGCGCACCTGTTGGTAGCCAATGTAAAATAGAGACCATGAATGGCTTTGTTGATGCAGAAATAGTTGGCTTTAACGATCAAACTCTTTATTTAATGCCTAACGATCATATTTCGGGAGTATTACCTGGCGCACGTGTGATCCCACAAGTAAACAACCTAGGCTTACCTGTAGGCATGAGTTTATTAGGGCGTGTTGTTGATGGCTTAGGTCGTCCGCTCGATGGACTTGGCAAAATAAACGCAGAACACTATTTAAAATTTGCACAAAATACTATAAATCCACTTTCTAGACGACCAATAAGTAAGCCTATGGATGTAGGTGTACGCGCAATTAATTCAGTCATTACAGTAGGACAAGGTCAGCGAATGGGCTTATTTGCGGGCTCTGGTGTAGGTAAGTCGGTACTACTTGGCATGATGACGCGCGGTAGTGAAGCCGACGTTATTGTAGTTGGGCTTGTAGGCGAGCGTGGTCGAGAAGTAAAAGAATTTATTGAAGAAATACTAGGTGTAGAAGGTCGTAAACGCTCTGTTGTTGTTGCAGCTCCTGCTGATTCATCTCCACTTATGCGTTTAAAAGGTTGTGAAAGTGCAGTGACGATTGCAGAGTACTTTCGTGATCAAGGTTTAAATGTACTTTTACTTTTAGACTCCGTTACTCGCTACGCCATGGCTCAGCGTGAAATTGCACTTGCTGTAGGTGAGCCACCAGCAACAAAAGGTTATCCGCCTTCGGTGTTTGCTAAATTACCTGCGCTGGTGGAGCGTGCTGGTAATGGTGGTGAAGGTCAAGGCTCAATTACTGCCTTTTTTACAGTTTTAAGTGAGGGTGATGACATGCAAGATCCTATTGCCGATGCAGCGCGAGCGATATTAGATGGACATATTGTACTTTCGCGGGATTTAGCTGATAGCGGTCATTATCCTGCCATAGATATCGAAAAATCAATTTCGCGTGTAATGCCTCAAGTAGTTTCTGAATCGCACATGCAGCAAGCTCGGGTTCTTAAACAAGTGTATTCAATGTATCAACAAAACAAAGATATGATTACGCTAGGTGCCTATCAAAAAGGTACTGACCAGATGCTTGATCAAGCAATTAATATGATGCCAAGAGTAAACGCATTTTTGCAACAAGGTATGCGTGATGTAATTAGTTATGATGATGGCTTGAAAGGTCTTGCTCAGTTATTAGGACAAGCATAATGGCTAAAAATAAACTCGATTTATTACTAAAAATTGAAAATGAGAAAGAAGAAAATTTGCGAATGAGTTACTTGCAAGCAAACCAAAATTTGCAAGCTAACCAACAAAAGCTACAAGGTTTGAATAACTTTAGACTGGAGTATACACAGCAATTGCATGTAAAAGGTCAGTCGGGTTTATCAAGTGCAGGGTTTAGTCAGTACCATGCTTTTATAGCAAAAATAGAAGAAGCAATTCGCCAACAAGCAGGAACTGTAAGTACAGCAAAGCAGGTGGTAATTCAACGTAAAGCTATATGGCTAAAGCAACAAATTAAAGCCAAAGCAGTTGCAAAACTAATCGAAAAGCAAAAATTAAAAGCGGATGTTTTAGTCGCTAAAAATGAGCAAAAAATGTTGGATGAATTTTCATCAAATCAATTTTTTCAACGTCGTAAAAGCTTGTAAATTAGGCACGTTAATTGCTTTACTGAACAGTGTATTTAATTTTTTGGTGATGTGCGGTGGTGCATTGCCGCCTATTAATGGGTGATTTATGGCGATGAATGACATCTCAACTGTAATAAGGTCTGAAAAAGACACTTACTTAGCTATTAAAGACAATGGTTTAAGTGAAAGTAGTGAAAGTACGGGCGTTGAATTTTTAAGCCAATTATATAATGCCCACAATTCATCTGAGCCAAAAACGAAGGAGCTTGATAGCTCTACGCATAAAGAACCTGAGGAAAGTGATACGTCAGATGGAAAAAAAACTGATAATGATTCACTTTTATCCGGCGATAATATGCTGGCACAAATTAATTCAGCTCAGGCTATAGACACCTCGATTAAAAAGCATGTTGGTGAAAGTACACAACCAATAAGTACGGGTTTAAATAAAGCAAATATAGTAACTAATGACGCTGAGCTTGACGTTTTGGCTCAAGGAGATAGCAAGGTAGTTACTGAACAATCTGAATTAGCAAAAACAGATAGCTCCAAAACCACGGCTATCGAATCATTACTCAATAAAGATGCTAGCTTAATTAAATCAGACAAAACACTCGCAAGCTTGACTCCTGAGCAGCGTGAGCAATTAAACACACAAATTCAAGCGATGGATAAACCACAAAGTAACGACAACGTAACTGCACTCAAGCAGATGCTCGCACAATATATTACTGAGAATGAGCAGTCATCAACAGCGGTATCAAAACAAAGCGTTAGTTCAGAAGTGGATGCATTAACAACAACTGAAAAACAAGCATTACTTTCTCAATTAAACAGCTATATGAAAAATGCAGAGCCAAAAGGTGAGCAATTAGTATCTCTTAAAGAAACTATAAGTGATTTAAAAGCCTCTATTGATAAGTCAAAAACAATTAATGAAGTACAAAAGCAAGACTCAAAATTAGATGGTAATGAATCAAATAAATTGATGAGTAATTTATCTAAAGACGAGGGGCTAGAAAAACAGTTTGATACTCTTCAAAAAGAAAGTACTCGTAGCAATAGCGCTGATCAGCCTACAAATAAAGTGACCAAATTGCTAGCACAAATAACGGGTGGTTTTAGTACGTCACAAGCAAATACCCTAAGTGATAACAATATACTTAGCTATGAAGAGTCCGTTATAGATATGCAAGCATTGCAATCTCAAGCTCTACAAAGTACAGCTCAAGTTAAACAAGTTAGTATTGACCCTGGTGTGATGGAAGCTATAAATATAATTAAAAGCGACGCAGCTAAACTGCTTCAAGAGCGTGTTAGTTCAATGCTCAGCATTAATAATAAAGAAGCTGAAATACGACTTGACCCACCAGAAATGGGGAGCATGCAAATACGGATCAGAAGTGATGCAGAACAAGCTCAAATAAACTTTGTGGTACAAAATCAACAAGCAAAAGAAGCGCTAGAGCAATCGCTTCCGCGTTTACGTGAAATGCTTGCGCAGCAAGGTATAGATTTAGGCGAGAGTACAATCTCTTACGGAGGTTCAGGAAGTGAAGGATCAGAGCATAATGAAGGTGATTCGAAAAGTGCTTTTGCTAATAAAAATGCAGTTATTGATGAAAATAATGATACAAAGGGTGGCGAACTACAAGGTTCTCACCAACAAACTTCATCATCAATAGATTACTATGCCTAAGTACTGCTATTATAATAACTAAAACAAGTAAGTACCTTTAAGAATAAAGGAAATACAATGGCTGAAGACACTAGTTTAGAAATTGAAGAAACAGGTAAAAGTAAAAAGAAATTAATAATTATTATTGTCGCTGTTTTACTTGTTGTAGGTGGCGCTGCAGGTTATTTTTTAATGTCGGGCTCTGACGCTCCTGCTGAAACACTTGATGAAGAGACTACAGTGTCTGAAGAAACCTCAACAGCTGTGGAATCTGGTTCGTCTGCCGAGATGGGCAGCGCGCTTTATGTCGCGATGCCAAGACCTTTTGTTTTTAATGTTCCCGGCTCAAGCCGTGATAGAATTGTACAAATTAAAGTTCAGTTATTAGTACGTGGTGATATTAATGAAGAAACAGCAAAGAAACATATTCCACTTATTGAAGGTAAGTTATTAAGCGTCTTTTCGACTACAACAGCAGATGAATTAGGAACCAGTGCCGGTAAAGAAACTCTTCGTTTTACTGCACTTGAAAAAGTACAAGCTGCATTAATGGATGTAGAAGGCAGTAAAGTAATAGAGCGGGTGCTATTTACCGGCTTTGTGATGCAATAAGGGGTTAGCGTGAGCGATTTATTATCCCAAGAAGAAATTGATGCGCTATTACATGGTGTTGATGATGTCGAAGAGGAAGATACACACGATGGTGAAGATGGCGGGAAGAGTACGCTTCAGTACGATTTTTCCTCGCAGGATCGAATTGTGCGTGGTCGCATGCCGACACTGGAAATTGTTAATGAACGTTTTGCCCGCCACATGCGAATTAGCCTATTTAATATGATGCGTCGCACCGCTGAAGTGTCTATTAACGGCGTTCAGATGATTAAGTTTGGTGAATACGTTCATACTTTATTTGTGCCTACTAGCTTAAATATGGTGCGCTTTAGACCATTAAAAGGCACTGGGCTTATCACCATGGAAGCACGACTTGTGTTTATTTTGGTTGATAACTTTTTTGGTGGTGATGGTCGCTATCATGCAAAAATTGAAGGGCGCGAATTTACACCTACAGAACGCCGAATAGTGCAAATGCTACTTAAAATAATCTTTGAAGATTATAAAGAAGCGTGGGCACCCGTTATGGATGTGTCTTTTGAGTATCTTGATTCAGAAGTAAACCCAGCTATGGCTAATATTGTTAGCCCTACTGAGGTTGTTGTTATTAGTTCTTTCCATATTGAGCTTGATGGTGGTGGTGGCGATTTTCATATTGCTTTGCCTTATTCTATGCTTGAGCCAATTAGAGAGTTGTTAGATGCGGGTGTTCAGTCTGATACTGAAGATACCGATTTACGCTGGAGCAAAGCGCTTCGCGATGAAATAATGGATGTAGAGGTTGAGATGTCGACTCAATTACTTGAAGTTGATTTAACCCTAAAACAAATTATGGAACTTAAAGCAGGTGATATTATTCCAGTGGAAATGCCTGAACACATAACCGTATTTGTTGAAGAGTTACCTACATTCAGGGCTAAAATGGGACGCTCTCGCGACAATGTTGCCCTACAAATTAGTGAAAAAATTAAACGTCCTGATTCAGTTAAGTCTGAGCTGCATGTATTTACTAAAGGCGGCAAGAAAATTGATTCAGATGCAGAATTAGCAGAACTAGAAGATGATTTACACCTCTCTGACGGTGTAGACTTAGACTGGTAATTGATTAAAAGGTTAAATGTATGAGCGATGATCAAGATACGATGGACGAGTGGGCAGCAGCATTAGCAGAAGCCGAAAGTCCAGAAAACGGTGCTGAGGCACATGTTGCTGAATTAGACGAGTTAAGTGATTCAAAACACGAAATCAGTGGTGATGAAAAACGTAAACTGGATACTATTTTAGATATCCCCGTTACTATTTCGATGGAAGTGGGGCGCTCTAAAATTAATATTCGTAATTTATTACAGCTAAATCAGGGGTCAGTTGTTGAACTTGACCGTGTGGCGGGTGAGCCGCTAGATGTACTTGTTAATGGTACTTTGATTGCTCATGGAGAAGTCGTTGTAGTTAATGATAAGTTTGGTATTCGTTTAACTGACGTAATTAGCCAAGTAGAGCGGATCAAAAAGCTACGATGAATGCATTTATTGCTTTAACGAGTTCCGTTTTTTCAAAAGCAGACGTAGCAACGCCAACAGGAGACATACTCTCTATGGTGTTGTCACTTGTTATGGTGTTAGTACTCATTGTGGTACTTGCTTTTTTTGTTAAAAAGCTTAATCCAAATTTAGCAAATAGTGATGAATTTAAAGTTGTGCGTAGTTTGCCGTTAGGTTCACGCGAACGTTTATTGGTTGTTGAAATAGATAACGCACAGCATTTATTAGGGGTAACCCCTCATAGCATTAACTATTTACATAAATTAGAAACTCCATTAAGCGAAAAAGAACTACCTGAGCTGGCAAAACGCTTTAGTAAACTCTTAAATCCACAAACAAACCAAAATAAAAAGAAATGATATTATGACAAAGTGGCTGCTTATTATTTTAGTTATTGTGTTTGCACCCAACGTAAGTGCCGAAGGTATTGATGCACTGACTATTACAACAAACGCTGATGGCACGCAAGATTACTCGGTAACATTACAAGTTTTAGCTATTATGACGGCGCTGAGCTTTATACCCGCCGCTATAATTATGATGACCTCGTTTACACGTATTATTGTTGTGCTTGCTATTTTACGCCAAGCAATTGGTTTGCAATCAACTCCTTCCAATCAAGTGTTATTAGGTATGTCGCTTTTTTTAAGCATTTTTATAATGTCGCCTATTTATCAACAAGTTAATGAGCGCGCGATAGAGCCATATTTAAACGAGCAAGTAACATCGGTACAAGCGCTTGAGCTTGCTAAAGAACCTATGAAAACGTTTATGTTGTCGCAGGTTCGAATCAAAGACTTAGAAACATTTGCTAAAATAGCCGGTTACGATCAGTTAGATTCGCCCGAGGATACACCTTTAAT
The DNA here is from genome assembly GCF_000498095.1 of Pseudoalteromonas sp. TB64. Lineage (GTDB taxonomy): Bacteria > Pseudomonadota > Gammaproteobacteria > Enterobacterales > Alteromonadaceae > Pseudoalteromonas. The sequence continues at coordinate 25,401 of NZ_AUTQ01000099.1, read as the reverse complement.
CGTGTTGATCCCTGCATTTGTAACCAGCGAATTACAAACAGCTTTCATTATTGGCTTTATGTTTTTTATCCCGTTTTTAATCGTTGATTTAGTCGTTGCCTCCGTTTTAATGGCAATGGGTATGATGATGCTTTCCCCAATGATTGTATCTCTCCCATTTAAAATTATGCTATTTGTACTTGTTGATGGTTGGAGCTTAGTTATGGGGACTTTAGCTAAAAGCTTTGGTTTAGGAACATGATGATGCTTAATAAAAAGCAAATGCCTAACTAGGAGTACAGAATGGAACCAGAAATTTTTGTTGATATTCTTAGTGACGCTCTATTTTTAATTATTAAGTTGGTTTCTGCTATTGTAGTGCCTGGCTTAATTATTGGCTTAGTGGTTGCTGTNAAGCCGCAACCTCTATCAATGAACAAACATTAAGTTTTTTACCTCGTCTATTAATTACAATTAGCGCCTTAATTGTTGGTGGGCATTGGATTACGCAAGAATTGATGGACTATTTTACTCGCTTAGTTTTACTTATTCCTGAAATTGCAGGCTAAATGTGGAGTATCCATTTTCAGTTGTAATTCAATGGTTGAGCGATTTTTTACTGCCTCTAATACGTATCAGCTCAATGATCATGATTATGGCGGGTTTGGGTGCTAAAAATGTACCTGCACGAATAAAAATGGGTTTGTCTGTTGTTGTAACCTTTGTTGTTGTGCCTGTCCTACCACCATCTACTTTTACTAACTTGTTTTCGTTTGAAATGATTTTAGTTGTCATACAACAAATGCTGATAGGGACTGCTATTGGCTTCGCTTCTATCCTTTTATTAAATACCTTTGTATTAGCCGGGCAAATACTAGCAATGCAAACCGGTTTAGGTTTTGCTTCTGTTATTGATCCCTCAAATGGTGCAAGTGTTCCTGCTGTTGGACAATTTTTTCTTATTTTAGCGACACTTTTATTTTTTGTATTTAATGGTCATTTAATGATGATTCAAATGGTTGTGCATAGCTTTGATGTATTGCCAATTGATGGTAATTGGTGGTCTGTAGATCATTACTGGGACATAGTGACATGGGGCAGCTGGATGTTTACTACGGCGCTTGTGCTTTCACTTGCGCCTCTTACCGCTATGCTTGTTATAAATATGTCGTTTGGCATTATGACGCGTGCAGCACCGCAGCTAAATGTTTTTTCTATTGGCTTTCCACTTACTTTGGTTGCTGGGCTTATTATTATTTGGGCTACGCTGGGCAACTTTGTATCTCAATTTGAGTTTCAGTGGTTAAAAATGATTGAGTTAATGTGTAGCTTAGTTGGTTGTTCGCCTTAGGAGAGAGTAATGTCTGAAGATTCAGGACAAGAAAAAACAGAAGAACCCACATCCAAAAAAATCGAAGAATCCAAAAAGAAAGGTCAAATAGCCCGTTCAAAAGAACTTGGAACTATGTTTGTTCTTATTTTTTCTGCAATTTCATTATTAATGTACGGCCCTGAAATAGGCAAAGCTTTATACAATATTATGGGCAGGACGCTCAGCCTTAACCGAAGTGAAACTTACGATACAACAAAAATGTTTGCTGTATGGGGAGAGGTTTCAGATGCTTTAATGTTTCCGATGGCTATGTTTGTATTAATAATTGTTTTTGCAGCATTTATTGGTAATACGCTATTAGGTGGCTTTAATTTTAGTTGGGAAGCCGCTGCGCCAAAAGCGAGTAAAATGTCACCAATGAAAGGTTTTAAACGCATGTTTGGCCCACAAGCGGCTATTGAGCTTGTAAAGTCACTTTTAAAGTTTGGTTTGGTTGCTAGTTTTGCTGTTTTTTTAATTAATACTTATTTTGATGAGATACTTCATTTAAGTGTAGAAAGCGCACCGGGTAATATTATTCATGCCTTAGAGATTTTAGGATGGATGTTTTTAGGGCTCTCTTGCACGTTAATTGTTATTGCTGCTATTGATGCACCATTTCAAAGCTATAACCATAACAAACAACTTAAAATGACGTTGCAAGAAATTAAAGATGAGTATAAAAATTCAGAGGGTGATCCTCAAATAAAAGCTCGAATAAGGCAAACGCAAAGGCAAATGTCGCAAAAGCGTATGATGCAAGATGTACCAGATGCCGATGTTATTGTTACTAACCCAACGCATTACTCAGTGGCATTAAAATACGATACAGAGCGAGCAGGTGCCCCTATTGTGCTTGCCAAAGGCGCAGACGAAATGGCGATGCAGATACGTAAAGTCGCTATTGGTAATGAAGTCCCTATAGTTGAATCACCTATGCTTACTCGGGCACTTTATCATACGGCAGAAGTGGGCGATCAAATTCCAGATCAGCTTTTTACCGCAGTTGCTCAAGTTTTAGCTTATGTCTTTCAGCTTAAGCGCTTTAATAAGGGGCGCGGAAAGCGTCCAACTAAGCTTAAGAGCAAGCTTCCTATACCCGATGCTTATAAGTATTAACATCTTAATACAGCTAATTTATTAACTTGGAATAGTTATTGCTAATTCTACGTAGTGTCAATTTTTTGAAATTGTAGAATTATGAGTTTTAAAGCTGTATTACAACAACTTAACAGAGATAAAAAAGAATATGCTAAAGGGGTCGGTACACCTTTACTTGTTCTTGCTGCCTTGGGGATGGTTATTTTACCATTACCTCCTTTCTTACTTGATATCCTTTTCTCGTTCAATATAGCTTTAGCCCTAGTGGTTCTTTTGGTTACCGTATATACCATGAAGCCTGTCGAATTTGGTATGTTTCCGGCTGTGCTGTTGATTGCAACGATTATGCGCTTAGCCCTTAATGTGGCCAGTACACGTGTTGTGTTACTTGAAGGTCATAATGGTGGTGATGCCGCTGGTAAAGTAATTGAAGCCTTTGGCTCAGTTGTTATAGGCGGTAACTACGCAGTTGGTTTGGTTGTATTCTTAATTTTAATCATTATTAATTTTGTGGTAATTACGAAAGGTGCAGGGCGTATTTCAGAAGTATCTGCACGTTTTACCCTTGATGCAATGCCTGGTAAACAAATGGCAATTGATGCTGATTTAAATGCCGGTTTTATTAGTGCTGAGCAAGCACGTGACCGACGCGAAGAAGTAACGCGCGAAGCCGATTTTTACGGCTCAATGGATGGTGCGAGTAAATTTGTAAAAGGTGATGCTATTGCTGGCATCATTATTTTGATTATTAATATAGTCGGTGGTTTATTTGTTGGGATGATTCAACATAATTTAAGCTTTGGTCATGCGATGGAAGTTTATACATTACTTACTATTGGTGATGGGTTAGTAGCTCAACTTCCTTCTTTACTACTTTCAATTGGTACTGCGATTGTTGTAACGCGCCAAAATGAATCACTCAATATGGGTGATCAATTTAAGAAACAACTTGGTAACGAAAAATCATTATTTATTGCATCAGGTATTTTAATAATAATGGGTTTGGTCCCTGGCATGCCACATTTTGCTTTTTTAAGCTTAGGTGCACTTTTAGGGTATTTAGCTTATTACACGCAACAAGTTAAAATTAAAGCCGCTGCTGCAGAAGCAGAAGAGGCTGCTAATGGAGGACCTGTAGGAACAGGCGTTGCAAATAAACAAGAGCAAAAAGAGCTTGGCTGGGATGATGTTCAACAGGTTGATGTAATTGGCTTAGAAGTAGGTTACAGATTAATTCCGTTGGTAGATCAATCTCAAGGTGGAGAGCTATTAAACCGTATTAAAGGCGTTCGTAAAAAGCTTTCTCAAGAATTAGGCTTTTTAGTACCGCCGGTTCATATTCGCGATAATTTAGAGTTAGACCCTAATGCATACAGAATAACGCTAATGGGTGTTTCAACTGGTGAAGGGGAGCTAAAACACGGTGATGAGCTGGCTATTAACCCGGGGCAAGTTTTTGGTCCTATAAAAGGGGTTGAAACAAAAGACCCCGCATTTGGACTAGATGCAGTGTGGATTAAGCCAGATCAAAAAGATGAGGCGCAATCTTTAGGGTATACCGTAGTTGATTCAGCGACCGTTGTTGCTACGCATATTAGTCAGTTATTAACAAACAGTGCTGCGTTATTACTTGGTCATGAAGAAGTTCAAAACTTACTTGATATGCTAGCCAAAAGTCATCCTCGTTTAGTGGAAGGGCTAGTGCCAGATGTGCTTCCTTTAACTGCAATTGTAAAGGTATTACAGAATTTATTAAACGAAGGTGTTGCAATACGCGACATGCGCTCAATAGTACAAACCCTTGTAGAGTACGGTCCTCGAAGCCAAGACCCTGATGTATTAACTGCTGCGGTACGTATTTCATTGCGCAGATTAATAGTTCAAGACGCTGTTGGTATGTCTTCAGAAATCCCTGTCATAACCTTGGCACCTGAGTTGGAACAGATGTTGCATCAGTCATTACAGAATGCAGGTGACGAAGGTGCCGGAATAGAGCCAGGTCTTGCAGAGCGACTTCAAATATCATTAAGTGAAGCGCATCAAAATCAAGAAATGGCTGGTGAACCTTCGATATTGCTGACATCAGGAATGTTACGCACTGTGTTATCTCGTTTTGTTAAGTACACCATTCCAGGATTGCGAGTGATGTCTTACCAAGAGGTACCAGACGAAAGACAGATTAAGATTGTTAGCTCGGTAGGCCAACAATAAGATTTCAACAGGGGTTAAATAATGAAAATTAAACGTTTTTTTGCTAAAGATATGCGCACTGCACTTAAAGAAGTTAAAGATGAGTTAGGTGTTGATGCGGTTATTATGTCAAACAAAAAGCTTGCCAACGGTGTTGAGATTGTTGCAGCTGTTGACTATGAAAAAGCAGCCCCTAAAGCAGTAGCCCAACCACAAAATGCACCGCCAGAGCGTGCCAATCGTATGGCGCAATCACAAAGTATGCATAACTTTGTGAAACCAGAGCCTCAACGTTCAAAGCCTGTACAACAAGCAAAAGTTGCTGATAGCCTAGAGGCTTTATTAGAGCGTCAATCACCACGCCCTCGCTCTCCTGAACTTGCATCTATGTTTTCACAGTCAGGAATCGATACTACCGAAAATTATCAAGAGCCTGCAGTAAAACAACGCCCTACAAATAATATGTTTGCACGTGAAAACTCTGCACCAGCAAGACCACATACTCAAGCCGATAGTTTAGGTTTTGACGATTTAGACCGTGATTTTGATGATTTAGAGAGCCCTGTTACTGCACGCCAAACAGTTAAAAATAATGAAAGTGAAGAAATGACTTCAATGCGTGAAGAGATGAATGCAATACGTCAATTATTAGAACACCAAGTATCAGGATTAATGCAGCAAGATATGGCACGCCGCGACCCAACTCGTGCATGTATGATTGACCGCTTAGTTGGTATGGGAATAGATAAAGAAGTTGCAGAGCAAATGGCATGCTTTGTTCCTGATGATGTTTCTCGTCAGCAAGGCTGGAAAGCTTTATTGACTATGGTCGAAGACCAAATGCAAACAACCAATAATGAAATACTACGCCAAGGCGGTGTTTACGCATTAGTAGGACCAACAGGAGTTGGTAAAACAACAACTGTAGCTAAATTAGCAGCCTTAGGAGCACAAAAATACGGTGCCGATAAAGTTGCGTTAATTACCACCGATACATACAGAATTGGTGCATATGAACAGCTTGCAACTTATGGTCGAATCATTGGTTGTGGTGTAAAGCAGGTTAAAGATGCTAATGAATTAGCTGAAGTTTTATATCATTTACGAGATAAGCGTCTAGTATTAATAGATACAGCGGGTATGAGCCAACGAGACTTACGTTTGACAGAGCAGTTAAATACGCTAATGCGTAATCAGCGTGTTGATATTCGTAGCTATCTTGTACTAAGTGCAACAGCACAAATAAACGTATTGCAAGAAACAGTAAGGCATTTTAAAAAAGTACAGTTAAGTGGTTGTATTTTTACTAAATTAGACGAATCTTTAAGTTTAGGTGAGATTATTAGTATTGCGATTCAAAACCGCCTCCCAATAGGGTATCTTACTAATGGTCAACGAGTTCCTGAAGACATTCGTGTTGCAAATGCCGAAAAACTAGTAAAAAAAGCTGAGCAATTGTATTTAAAAAGAATAAAAGCACAACATTCAAGACACCAATCAGTGGCGTCGAGCACAGTAGGGATGTATGATTAACACAGTATTAGATCAAGCAAGCGGCCTGCGCAAAATGAGTCAAAACAATAACAACGGCGTAAAAGTTATCGCTGTGACCGGTGGTAAAGGTGGTGTAGGTAAAACAAATGTTTCCCTTAACACCGCAATAGCACTTGGTCAGCAAGGAAATCGAGTATTAGTACTTGATGCCGACTTAGGTTTAGCAAACTGTGATGTGATGCTTGGACTGCGTGTTGAACGTAATTTATCGCACGTATTATCTGGCGAATGTGAACTCGATGAGATTTTAGTTGAAGGTCCAGGCGGAATTAAAATAGTACCAGCAACATCAGGCTCTCAAAGTATGGTTGAGTTATCACCATCAGAGCATGCTGGCCTTATTCGTGCTTTTAGCGAATTAAATACCGAATTTGATATATTAATTGTAGACACTGCCGCCGGCATTTCAGATATGGTGCTAAGCTTTTCACGTGCAGCACAAGATGTAATGGTTGTCGTTTGTGATGAACCAACATCGATAACAGATGCATACGCACTTATTAAAGTTTTAAGTCGTGAGCATGGTGTATATAAATTTAAGATTGTTGCGAATATGGTTCGCAGCATGCGCGAAGGTCACGAACTATTCGCAAAACTTTCCAAAGTAACCGATCGCTTTTTAGATGTGTCTATGGAGCTGGTGGCTATTGTTCCTTATGACGAAAATATGCGTAAAGCAACGCGTCGTCAAAAAGTCATTGTAGAATTATTTCCAAATTCACCTGCGGCATTAGCTTTTAAAGCACTCGCGACGAAAGCTGTAAAATGGCCTATACCTAATCAACCCTCTGGGCATTTAGAGTTTTTTATTGAGAAGCTGGTTAACGGCTAACTATGACAATATTGGTAAATAGAGCTATGGGATATCAATCAACACAAAACTTAAATGTGATTGTTGAAAAGCATGCATCACTTGTCAAAAAAGTGGCGTGTCACTTAATTGCTCGCTTGCCTCCTAGTGTTCAGCTCGATGATTTAATTCAATCAGGCATGATTGGTCTGATAGAGGCATCAAAAAACTTTGATGCGACTAAAGGTGCAAGTTTTGAAACGTTTGCTGGTATTCGTATTCGTGGAGCAATGCTTGATGAAATGCGACGCGGTGACTGGGCTCCTCGCTCAGTACACCGTAAAAGCCGCCTTGTAGCCGAGACTATTACTACATTAGAAAAAGCGTTAAATCGTGAGCCAACAGATACAGAAGTTGCTGAAAAACTTGAAATTTCGCTAAATGAGTACCATCATATTTTAAATGATGTAAATTCAAGTAAAATTTTAGGCATTGAAGACTTGGGAATAGATGACGATGTTATCACTCCAGCGGGTCAAGATTTAACGCTAGACAAACCCTTTAATAATGTTAAAAATGAACGCTTTAATGAATCATTGTTAAGTGCAATAAAGTCATTGCCTGAGCGAGATGCGATGGTACTCTCTTTGTACTATAACGATGAAATGAATTTAAAAGAGATAGGGCATATACTCGATGTAAGTGAATCGCGTGTAAGTCAGATACATGGTCAGGCGATGATTAAGCTCAAAGCAAAAATCAATGACTGGATAAACTAGTAGTAAGTAAACAAGGTTAAGACCTCACCGGAGGATGTTTTGGATAAAAACATGAAAATTCTTGTTGTTGATGATTTTTCGACAATGAGACGTATTATTAAAAATTTATTGCGTGACTTAGGCTTTACTAATGTTCAAGAAGCAGATGATGGGTCAACTGCTTTACCTATGCTACAAAATCAATCATTTGACTTTGTAGTTACAGATTGGAATATGCCTGGAATGCAGGGTATTGACCTTTTAAGGGCAATTAGAGCTGATGATAAACTAAAGCACTTACCTGTTTTAATGGTGACTGCAGAAGCTAAAAAAGAACAGATAATAGCTGCGGCTCAAGCTGGTGTTAATGGTTATATTGTTAAACCATTTACGGCTGGAACATTAAAAACAAAGCTAGAAAAAGTGTTTGAACGCTTAGGTTAATGAAGGGGAGAGGCTTATGTCAGCACTTGCTGCGCCTCGAATAACGTTAGAACAAGCTCGTCAGCTCGTTGTTTTTTTAGAAAACGATGAGCAAGATAAAGCAGATGAACTAATTTTAGATACGGCGTCTAAAGAGCAATCAGAAATTTTTGCTGAAGTTGGAAAATTAACTCGTCAATTACACGAAGCTTTAAAAAGCTTTGAGCTTGATACGCGTTTAACCAATATAACAACAGATGCTATTCCAGATGCTCAAAAGCGGCTTAACTATGTTATAGAAATGACAGAAAACGCTGCTAATAAAACAATGGATGCGGTTGAAGCTGGGTTACCAATAGCTCAAGAGTTAGCTAATGAAGTGGCCCATATTAAACCGACATGGGATCGTTTAATGAGCCGCGAAATTGATCTTGGCGAATTTAAAACACTATGCCACAGCATCGATAAGTTTATGAATAACTCTCATCATAAAACTGATGAATTACAAAGCTTAATGACCAATATACTCATGGCTCAAGATTACCAAGATTTGACAGGGCAAGTTATTCGTCGAGTTATGGAGCTTGTAAGAGAAGTTGAAGAAAGCTTACTCCATCTGTTAACAGCTTTTGCTGCGCAAGATGTGAATACTGCTGACACAATAGAACAACAAAAAACAGAAGACCCGGTTAGCGCACAAACATTAGCAGGACCAGAAGGCCCTATTATTGATAAAGAATCGCGTAATGATGTTGTATCTGATCAAGATGAAGTCGATGATCTTTTATCAAGTTTGGGCTTCTAAGAGGAGAGTAACTGCATGTTTGAAGTCGATGAAGATATTTTACAAGACTTTCTTGTAGAGGCAGGAGAAATCCTTGAGCTTTTATCTGAACAGTTAGTTGAACTGGAGAACAATCCAGAAGATACAGAGTTACTGAATGCTATATTCAGAGGCTTTCATACCGTAAAAGGTGGTGCAGGATTCTTAGCAATGACGGAGTTGGTTGATGCTTGTCATGGCGCAGAAAATGTATTCGATTTACTCAGACAGGGTGTACGCACAGTAAACTCTGAATTAATGGATGTTATTTTACAAGCACTCGACACCATTAATGAAATGTTCGCAACGATTCAAAATCGCGATAAGCCAGAACCCGCAGATCCTCAATTACTTCAAGTTTTACATAAATTAGGCTTACCACCAACAGAGGAAGAACTCACCGGTTCATCTTCAGAGGTTGATATTGAGCAACCTCAAAATGAAATAGTTGAAGCCCCAGAATTAGATGACGAAGACCCATTTGCTTTTGATGAGTTATTTAACCCTCCTACAGGGTCAACTGCATCTACTTCTGATACTCAAATTGATGAAATAACGGAAGATGAATTTGAAAACTTACTTGACGAATTACATGGAAAAGGCAAAAGCCCTACCATTCAAGGGTCAATAAGTAGCAATGATTTGAGTGGTGATATTACAGATGATGAGTTTGATAACTTATTAGATGAGTTACATGGCGTGGGTAATTTTGGTGCTGTCGAAATAAAAAATGACTCAATAGCGACTCAAAATACGAGCCCAACTAATAAAGGTACAGAACAAAAATCATCGTCAGTTACTAATGCTATAGACTCTTCAAATGATGAAATTAGTGATGATGAATTTGAAGCTTTGCTTGATGAACTTCATGGCAAAGGAAGTGCACCTAAATCGATTGAAAACGTTTCGGCTGCACCTAAAAAACCAGCATCTGCGAAAGTCGCTCCAGTAGTACAAAATAAAAAAGCTGAACCGGCAAAAGCACCAGTTGTAAAAGCAGCAATAAAACCGGAAGTAAAACCAGTAGGTAAACCGGTTGTTAAAGCGCCGAGCACACCTGCTGTTAAAAAAGCAACACCACCGGCAGCAGAAACTACAGTACGTGTTGATACTAAGCGCCTTGATCAAATTATGAACATGGTAGGTGAGTTGGTATTGGTACGTAATCGTTTGGTTAGCTTAGCGACTAATTCAGATAGTGAAGCAATGGGTAAAGCAATATCTAACTTAGATGTTGTTACAGCTGATTTGCAAGGTGCGGTTATGAAAACACGCATGCAGCCTATCAAAAAAGTATTTGGTCGTTTTCCTCGCGTTGTTCGAGATTTAGCGAGAACTTTAAATAAAGACATTAATTTATTACTAATCGGTGAAGAAACCGACTTAGATAAAAACTTAGTTGAAGCTCTTGCCGATCCGCTAGTGCATTTAGTGCGAAATTCAGTTGATCATGGTATTGAAATGCCTGATTTACGCGAAGCCGCAGGAAAACCAAGAACAGGTACTGTTACCTTATCCGCTTCTCAACAAGGCGACCATATTTTACTTACCATTCAAGATGATGGTGCTGGTATGGATGCTGAAAAGCTGAAAAAAATAGCAATTAACAAAGGCGTACTTGATCATGACCAAGCAAGTCGACTTTCTGATACTGAAGCATATAACCTAATTTTTGCGCCTGGCTTTTCGACTAAAGAAGAGATTTCGGATATTTCAGGTCGCGGTGTAGGTATGGATGTAGTTAAAACCAAAATCATTCAACTTAATGGCTCTGTAAGTATTCAATCTGAACTAGGTGTTGGTACTATTTTAGAAATAAAAGTACCGCTAACACTGGCTATATTACCAACCTTAATGGTTATTGTTGGTGAGCAAACATTCGCATTGCCTCTGGCTGGCGTTAGTGAAATATTTCACTTTGATTTAAATAAAACAAATGTAGTGAATGGTCAACTAACTGTTATTGTTCGTAAAAAAGCAATTCCACTATTTTACCTAGAACATTGGTTAGTGAAAGGTGCCGACCGCTCACAACGTAAGGCCCAAGGACACGTTGTTATTGTGCAAATAGGCACGCAACAAGTAGGCTTTGTTGTTGACTCATTGATCGGGCAAGAAGAAGTAGTTATAAAACCACTTGATGCTCTATTACAAGGTACACCAGGCATGGCCGGTGCGACTATTACTTCGGATGGTGGTATAGCGCTGATTTTAGATGTTCCTAACCTGTTAAAACATTACGCTGGCTGATAATAAAGTAGATGCACTGTAAGGTGCATCTACACTTAAATTAAATAAGAGAGCTAAATGGCCGTTAAAGTTTTAGTTGTTGACGATTCAAGTTTTTTTCGCCGCAGAGTAAGTGAAATTCTTGAGCAAGATAGCGATATTGAAGTTATAGGCTTTGCCGTTAATGGTAGAGAGGCTGTTGATAAAACAGCTCAGCTACGTCCTGATATGATTACAATGGATGTAGAAATGCCTGTGCTTGATGGTATTAGTGCGGTTAAAGAGATCATGGCGAGTAATCCAACGCCTATTTTGATGTTTTCATCTTTAACACGTAATGGAGCAACAGCAACACTTGATGCTTTAGACGCTGGTGCAATGGATTTTTTACCTAAAAAGTTTGAAGATATTGCGCGTAACAATGAAGATGCTATAAAACTTTTACAAACAAAGGTTAAAGAAATTGGTCGTAGACGCATCCCGCGTTCTTTTAAGCCTCTTACACCAACAAAGCTTACATCCAATACCCCTGTAACACCCTCAAGCTTAGCTAAAAATACAAGTATAAAGCAGCCAGATAGAAGCTTTCAACGTGAAGAATCTACAACTGTTGCTCATTCTAGAGCTAATACACCGTCAATACGCGCGAGTGGAAAGCAGTATAAACTTGTTGTTATTGGAACTTCAACAGGAGGGCCTGTTGCATTACAAACAATATTAACTCAATTACCAGCTAACTTTGCGCATCCTATTTTATTGATTCAGCATATGCCCGCTGCATTTACACCGGCATTTGCGGCTCGCTTAAATGGGTTGTGTCAAATTAAAGTAAAAGAGGCACAACAAGGCGATCGCCTACAACCGGGTACTGCTTATTTAGCGCCTGGTGGACAACAAATGATGGTAGAGGGACGCGGCTCAGCTAAAACATTACGAGTATTTGAAGATCATAGTGAGCGAATTAGTTACAAGCCTAGTGTAGATGTAACGTTTGCAAGCGTTGCAAAAGCGTACCAAGGCGATGTACTTGCTATTGTTTTAACAGGTATGGGAGCTGATGGACGCGATGGCGCAAGAATGCTAAAACAAACTGGTGCAACTATTTGGGCACAAGATGAGAAAAGCTGTGTTGTTTATGGAATGCCACAAGCAGTTACTAATGCTGGCTTAGCGAGTGAAAGCTTGCCTTTAGCTGAGGTGGCAACGCGGATTAAAAGAGAGATAGGTTGTGGATAAGCTTTCGGTACTTGGTTTATTTATTGCTCTTGGCGCTATAGCTATAGGCTATTCGTTAGAGGGGGGTGATGTATCTGCATTATTTAACGGACCTGCGCTTATAATTGTACTTGGTGGTACGCTTGGTGCCGTGATGCTACAAACATCAACAAGTACATTTAAAAAAATGTTAAAGATAAGTCATTGGGTTTTTATATCTCCACAATATGATATTGACGAGGCTATTGAGCAAGTTAAACGTTGGTCTCAAAAGGCGCGTCAAGAAGGCTATCTTGCTCTTGAAAATGAAGCGCTTACTCATCCTGATGCGTATGCGGCAAAAGGGTTAAGTTTACTTGTAGATGGTTGCTCAGAACACAAAATAAGAGATACGCTAGAAATTGACTTATTATTAGAAAGAGACCGTTTATTAGAGGCTGGTCGCGTTTATGAAGCAATGGGAGGTTACAGTCCTACTATTGGTATTTTAGGTGCCGTGCTTGGTCTTATTCAGGCTATGTCTTTTATTACAGATCCACAAAAGCTAGGTGCAGGTGTAGCAACTGCATTTATAGCCACTATTTATGGTGTTGGTTTAGCTAATTTATTATTTTTGCCAATGGCAAATAAGCTAAAACAACGTGTTGAACAAAAAATGCTTTACCATGAAATGCTCGCTGAAGGTGTCATTGCAATAAGCTTAGGTGAAAGCCCGATAAATATAGAACTAAAGCTTGAGGCTTATCGTGTAGAACGCCCTAACTTAGTGGACGAATAACGGCTATGTTACGCCGACGTTTACGCAACAACACTGCCTCAAAAAGTCAGCATACTGAGCGTTGGCTTGTATCCTACGCTGATTATATGACAATTATGTTTGCCTTTTTTGTTGTTTTGTATGCTATAGCTATTAATAAAGAAGAAAAGTTTCAAATTTTATCGGATTCACTCGAACAAGTTTTTGATAAATCTGCACGCCAGCACTCCCAAAAAGGGGAGGGAGTTAATGGTGATGGTATTCTTACCGATAGAGTAACACCCGAACAAGAGATACTTTATGGTGAGAGTATTCAAAAACAGGAGCAAGGACCTCTCTTGCTTGACGGTCAAAGTGATACCAGCAATATAAAGCAAAAGTATTTAGGAAAGCCTTTAGATAGCTTATTAACAAAATTACAATCAGCACTCATTGATGAAATCCGAGATGGTGAAGCAAGTTTAGAATTAACTGAAGATTGGTTGATAATAGAACTTAGCTCAGGAATGTTATTTTCAAGTGGTAGCTCTGTTGCACACTCTCGTGCAAAGCAAGTGGTTAAAATAGTTAAAGATATTATTGCTCCTGTTGATAATTATATTAGAGTACGTGGTTATACTGATGATGAAACAATCCGAAATGAAATTTTTAGATCAAACTGGGAGCTGTCGGTTGCTAGGGCAACATCAATTTTGGTTGAACTTGAAACGTTAGGGATTGACTCTGCTCGAATGGCAATAGAAGGGTATGGTCAATATTCTCCTTTTGCAGATAACGAAACACGTGAAGGTCGAGCTGAAAATCGCAAGGTTGTTATAGCACTTTCAAAATATGGATTACCCCCTAAACTTGAAACGAAAATATCAGAAAAAACAAATAAAGATATGCAGCCAGAACCAGAAGTTGAGCTACCTTCAGATGACGATACAATAAAAATACTTCGTTTGCCTCATGGTGGAATTCGTATAACTACACGCAATAAACAGTAATTAGGATGTAATGTGAAGATTTGGACTGTAGCAAATCAAAAAGGTGGAGTAGGTAAAACAACAACTGCTGTTAGCCTTGCTGGTATTCTTGCATTGCAAGGTAAGCGCGTATTGCTTATAGATACAGATCCCCATGCATCACTCACATATTACTTTGGTATTGACTCAGAAGATTTAGAAATTAGTGTATATGATATTTTTGCACGCGGAACGAGTATGCAAAGCGAGGAAATACTCCAAGCATTATGCCCATCAACACTCGAAAACCTTGATATTTTACCTGCGACTATGGCAATAGCCACATTAGATAGAAGTATGGGAAATAAAACCGGGATGGGATTAATATTAAAAAAAGCGCTTGCAAAAATTAGTGAACATTACGATTATGCCATTCTTGATTGTCCTCCTGTACTGGGGGTATTAATGGTGAACGCACTTGCGGCGAGTGAACGTATTTTAGTGCCTGTACAAACAGAGTTTTTAGCCTTAAAAGGCCTCGATAGAATGATGCGTACTATGGAGTTAATGCAAACCTCTCAAGCGAAAAACTATCAATATACTATAATTCCTACTATGTATGATAAGCGTACAAAAGCATCGTTAGAAGCATATAAAACACTGCGAGATACATATAAAGATAAAGTTTGGCCGGGTGTAATTCCGGTTGATACAAAGTTTAGAGATGCAAGCTTTGCACAAAAAGTCCCTGTTGAGTTTTGTCCTCGCTCTCGTGGTGTATTTGCGTATAAAGCATTGCTAGATTATTTAATTGAACAAGGTTAATAAATGAGTAAGCAATTATTTGCTAATGAAAAAGTAATGACTCAATACTTAGGTGCGTTGTTATGTGACGATGAGCCCGAAGATAACCTTGAACCGGTTGCTAAATTACTCGAACAAGTGCCGGAGGCCGCTCAGCAAGAGCAAGTTAATTTAAAGCCTAAAGAGCAGGCAGAAAAAATTGTTCAACAAGATTTAAAAATAACTGAAGTAGAGCCTTTAATTACTCAAAGTGATGATGTAGTTGCCGATACTGTTGTTGATGTTATTGACGATACTGCAATGCAATTATCTGAAGAGCCTGAGCAGTTACTTAAAACACAAAACCAAGAAGATTATTTTGAAGATGAATTTCAAGCGTTATTTTTTGAAGTTGCAGGACTAACGCTTGCTGTACCTTTAAAAGCACTTGGCGGGATTCATCATTTAGGTGAGGTAAATCATTTGTTTGGGAAGCCTAAGTGGTTTAAAGGCGTTATGCTTAATAGAGATGAAAAGCTAAACGTGGTTGATACTGCACGGTGGGTTATGCCTGAAAAGTATAATGAAGAACTCGAAGCATCACTTAACTATCAATATTTAATTACTTTAGGTGACAGTCAATGGGGACTTCAAGCCGAAAAGTTGATAAATAACATTACATTAAGAAAAGAAGATGTAAAATGGCGTACAAACAAAAGTAAGCGCCCATGGCTTGCTGGCGTAATTAAAGAAAAAATGTGTGCTTTAATAGATGTAGATAATTTAAACGTATTATTGGAGAAAGGCTTAGATAGTCGTCAATAATAATGATCATTACGGGGTAACAGCATGAATCAAGAAAAATTACTGTCAGCGAACAAAAATGCAGATAACGATGAAATATTACAATGGGTTACGTTTAAGCTAGAAGAGGAAACTTATGGCGTAAACGTAATGCAAGTACAAGAAATATTACGTTACACCGAAATTGCGGCTGTGCCGGGCGCGCCGTCTTACGTGATTGGCATTATTAACTTACGTGGCAACGTAGTAACCGTTATTGATACTCGTGCGCGTTTTGGTTTAGATGCTACTGACGCTACTGATAATTCTCGTATTCTAATAATTGAGGCTGAAGAGCAAGTTATTGGTATTTTAGCAGACAGTGTATCTGAAGTTGTTTATTTACGTAGTTCGGAAATAGACAGTGCACCAAACGTTGGTACCGAAGAAAGTGCTAAGTTTATTCAAGGTGTTTGTAATCGCGAGAATGAGTTGCTTATTTTAGTCGATTTAAACAAGTTACTCAGCGATGATGAATGGGATGAGTTAAGCGATTTATAAGCTTAATTATTAAAAATTATGCTGTTACTTAGTATCGCAATAGCAGCGTTAGCTGTCGGGTTTATATCGCTGGCGCTAATTGTTGCATTAAAAAACAAACAAGCTAATGAGCTTGCCTCTGTCATGCAGCAACTTAAAGACACTTCAGAGCAAACACATATTTTGAGAAGTGAGATTTCAGAGTTACGCACAGGTCTTTTAAGTATAGGCAAACGCGTACTTGAAGTTGAGCAACAAAACCAAGACCTAGTTCAACAACAAGCGGCTCAAAAGTACGATGACCCTGACGCTAAAATTTATTCTCGAGCTGTAAAAATGGTAGGGTTAGGCGCTGATTTAGATGAAGTGATTCGTGAGTGTGAATTACCTAGAGCAGAAGCCGAATTACTGTTTTCATTACATAAACAAAAAGGCGCTTAGCGCCTTTTTAGTTATAAATTTATAACTAAACTCATGCTTTAATATTTAACTTTCCTTGGAAGTCCTTCCAACCAGGTGGAAATTGACCTCTTAATACATACGAAAACGCAATAAGCTCTGCAATTACATAATAAAGTTCTTTTGGAATTTCTTCCCCTAACTCTAAATGCGATAACGTTTTAGCAAGCGCTGCATCTTCGTGGATCATAATGCCTTTTTTCTTGGCCGCAGCTATTATTTCGTCAGCTAATTCACCAAAACCTTTCACACTTACAGTGGGGGTGTTACCTGCTTCATATAAAAGTCCAATGGCTGATTTATTTGTTGGTATATCACTCATAGCTAAACCTTAATATTAATAATTGCGTGTGATTTATAAAATGCCTGATTGTCTGCATCGCCTCGTTTTAAATTAAGCTCGCCAACTTGTAAGCCATGTTTAGCTAGTTTTGATCTTAAGTTATCTAGGTGAGGGTGAGCAATTGCACTTACCTCTTGGCTTGATGCTAATAGCTGACAATCAAGTGCTTTATCCATTAATTCAGCAGTGATTTGGAGTTGACCTAGTTCAGCATAATCGAAGTTTAACCTTACAAACCACACATTTTTATCTTCTAATTTATCTACACTTTGCTTTTTATATTGCCCTAAAGTTATTTCTGTTTGGGCTGCTTCTGGTGGCAATTTCATTGGTAGTAAAAATTGTACTAAAGGATTTGAATCAGGCTGTTGATTAGGTGTTGTAATTTGGATTTGAGTTAACGTGCTTTTAACTTGAATTAGTTCGCCTGCAAGTGCTTGAATTTGAGGTTGTTGTAACTGTTCAAGTAGCTTTGCTGTTGTATTTCCTGTTTTAAATGTGGGCATTAAGACTTGAAGTAATGCATCTACACCAGTGTGATTATTTAAGCTAATAGGGGAGACCGATTGATTAATAATTGGTGCAGCTAAAATACTTACAGCAATCTGCTCTAAGCCTTTAGTAAAACTACTTTGTAAGGTGTCGTTAGTCAGTTGTGAGGGCTGTATTGCAGCAAGTATTTCACGCTGCATGGTAGTAGGGTGTGTATTACTACTTGATACCATACGATTAAATGCCTGATTAATGAGGCGCGTTAAATCGGGTGTATCCTTTACTGCTTTATTTGTTATGTCGGTTATTTGACTACTCAAAAGTGACTTGTTATTAATGATCGTTTGGGTAGACGTTACTGCACTAAATTGCTTTAACAGAGGTGAAAGTAACTTTTCTTCTATTGGTAGTGGTATTTGATTGCGAGAAATATTTTCAGGTACTGTTTGCCATGCATTAGCACTAGCCTTTATAAGTTGAGTTAGCTGTACCAAAGGAGGGAGTTGAGTTAAGTCTTTAGAAAAGCCATTTAATAAGTTAGATGGTTTACTTTCAGTGTCGGTAATTATCGTATTTATATTTTGAGTAATATTTACTTTTTGATTAATTGCTTGTTGTTTTAACTCTGTTGCAAAAGGCTTATTTTCAAAATACTTAACAGCATCATTAATTCTGGTTTTAAAATCACTAAAGCTATTTTGAATCCACGACTTTATTGGGCTATCAGACGTAAGCAGTGGGCTTGCTTTGATAGTGGACGCAGAAAAAGGTATTTCAGAGGCACTGCTTTTTTGAGCTAAAAGTAACTCGTTAAACGGTTTAGAAAATGAGTTATTAAGCGTCACTTTTATATTATCAGTTTCGGTTTTAATTAATAACTTATCTGCCTGATTCACTAAGTTTACTTTAATAGGTGTATTAGGTAGTTCAGTAACCTGTTGATTAGTAATCGGCGTTGTAAACGATCCTGACTTTTGTGCATGAGTTAAAATAGCCAGTTTAGGGGTTGCTTGTAGTTGTGCGTTTGGTAATAAAGCCACAAGCAATTTGGTAAGTTTAGTTTGACTAAGCGGTTGTGTATGAACCGTATCAGCAAAGCGATTGATTACATTAAGCTGTGTGCCTTTGTTAGTAGTGCTAACAACTACTTTTAAAGGCTGCTCGGTTACAAGCAGTTGGGCTACCTCTTTATTTATTGCAATACTGGCGTTGAGTTTATCAATGACTAATTTTGGGGTAGGGGACATAACCACTTGTACATCCATTGGTTTACTTTGTACCTCAGTACCCGTGTTAACATAATTTAGTAAACGCTGTAATTGAGCCGGCTTGTTTAAAGTAATAGTTGTACTGTTTGGCGTAATATTGAGTTGTTTGCCATCTGGGTTGAGCTGTATGTTAGCGCTGGCTATTTTTTGTAAGTTTTGAGGAGCGTTTGTAGTGCCAAGCCTTAATGTTTGCCAATGCTTATCAATAAATACATCAAGCGTAACTGAGTCTTTCGAAAATTGAATGTTTTTAGCCGCAAGTACCTCATTAGGTAATTGCGATAACTCATTGGTTTGAGGGTTAGTCGATTGATTGATAACCAATGAATTAGATAATGTTATTTGCGTTGGCGTATTCATTATTTTAAATCAAGTTTTCTCTATTTTAAGTGAATCGATTTTAAAGCAATATTCGTATTACCCTATCATTATGGTAGACTAACGCCTAATTTTTGGCAGAGAGAATCGTCATCTTGTTACACATTAAGTCCGTCACCTGCATCAAGCAAGATCGTTGTTTGTTTGCGGATCTTAATTTTAGCCTTAATAGCGGTCAAATCATGCAATTAGCGGGTCCTAATGGGGCTGGTAAAACATCGCTGTTGCGTATTATCGCTGGCTTTTCTGTGCCTGATGAAGGGGCTGTTTTATTTCAAGAGCAACCCATATCTAAGTACTATGAAGAGTATGCGAGAGAACTGCTATTTATAGGTCATAAAACAGGTGTAAATACTCAGCTAAGCGCAGTTGAAAATGTTCGCCATTGGTTACACATAAATGGCTACATAAACGAGCCTGATTTATACCCTATTTTAGCTAAAATTGGTCTTGTTGGACTTGAAGATGTACCCGTTAGAATGTTATCTGCTGGACAACAACGACGTGTAGCTTTGGTAAGGCTTTGGTTAAGTGATGCTAAATTATGGGTACTTGATGAGCCATTTACTGCGCTTGATAAAAGCGGTGTTGCCTTTTTACAGCAGCGATTTACCGAGCATTTATTAAACGGTGGAGCTATTTTGTTAACGACCCACCAAGATTTAACGACCCACTTTAGTAACTTACAAACGGTTACATTGGAGTATCGCCACTAATGACTCGTCAACACTCTTATTGGTTGCTATTTAGTGCGGTATTTACCAAAGATGTAAAGCTTGCGTTTCGTCAGCGCGCCGAAATTGTAAACCCTATTTTATTCTTCTTAATTGTAATTTCATTATTTCCGTTAGCAATTGGACCTGAGCCCGGTCTACTGGCGAGAATGGCGCCGGGAATTATTTGGGTTGCCGCATTACTCTCTACCATGTTGGGTTTAGATAAGCTGTTTAGAGATGATTTTAACGATGGCTCATTAGAGCAGTTAATTGCGTCGTCTTACCCGTTATCGTTAACTGTACTCGCTAAAGTGGCTGCTCACTGGGTAGTAACAGGTTTACCGCTTGTATTAATGACTCCGTTATTTGCGTTGTTATTAAACCTAGAAAGTACGGCGCTAACAGCGACCGTTTTAACATTATTATTAGGCACACCACTATTGAGCTTTATTGGCGCAATTGGTGCTGGGCTTACTGTGGGGCTACAAAAAGGGGGTATTTTGATGAGTTTACTCGTACTGCCTTTGTATATTCCTGTTTTGATTTTTGCAACGTCGGCTATCGATACCAGTACAATGTCGCTGGATTATAGTGGGCAGCTTGCCATCCTTGGTGCAATGTTACTTCTTGCTATTATTAGCGCACCAATTGCCATATCGTCAGCTTTAAAAGTGAGTGTAAGTTAATGTGGAAGTGGTTACATCCCTATGCTAAAGCAGAGCGTGCATACCAGTTATGCAATACGTTACTGCCTTATTTTGCCGTAGTTACCGTAGTTAGTATGATTGTTGGATGGGTATGGGGGCTTGGTTTTGCACCTGCCGATTACCAACAAAAAGACAGCTACCGTATCATTTTTATTCATGTTCCTTCCGCCATTTTATCTATGGGCGCTTACTCCTCAATGGCAATTGCCGCCATTGTTGCACTTGTATGGCAACTGCGAAATGCCGAACTTGCCGTTATTGCTATTGCGCCTGTTGGTGCATGTATTACGGCTATAGCGCTAATTACTGGCGCTGCTTGGGGTAAACCTATGTGGGGTGCTTGGTGGGTATGGGATGCGCGTTTAACGTCTGAACTTATTTTACTATTTTTATATCTTGGCGTGCTTTCGCTTTATCATGCATTTGAAGATAAGAAGTCAGCAGGGCGTGCGGCTTCTATTTTAGCGATTGTGGGCGTAATTAACTTACCTATTATTCATTACTCAGTTGAGTGGTGGAATACGCTACACCAAGGTGCAAGCATTACAAAGCTAGACACCAAAGCAATAGACCCAAGTATGTTTTGGCCTCTTATGGTTAATATTTTAGCCTTTGCTGCTTTTGTAGGAACAGTGACTTTAATTCGTCTTAAAAATGAAATTTTGCAACGCGAAAAGCACCGACCGTGGGTGCGTTTGTTGTTAAATAAGGGGTAATTATGCAGTTCGACTCTTTTTCTGATTTTATTGCAATGGGAGGCTACGGGTTTTATATCTGGCTTTCTTTTGGTACATGCGCACTTATTTTACTCGGTATTTTAGTGAGCTCTTTAAGAGATACTAAACGTATTATGGCTTCAGTAGAGCAACAAATAATACGTGAAGCGCGAATTAAAAAAGCTAAACAGGAACAAGTATCATGAATCCAAGACGTAAAAAGCGCCTATTGGTAATTATTGCCGTACTGTTTGGTATTGGTGGTTCAATTGGTTTAGTGCTTTATGCACTCCAAGAAAACATTAATCTTTTTTATACGCCAAGCGAGCTTATTGATGGCAAAGGTCCAAATAAAGAAAAACCATTTATTGGGCAAAAGCTACGTATTGGCGGCATGGTTGTACCAGGCACCGTTAAGCGTAATGAGCAAAGCTTACAAGTAAGCTTTAAGCTAATTGATACAGGTCCATTAGTGACCGTGCGTTATCAAGGTATATTGCCAGATTTATTTCGTGAGGGGCAGGGTATTGTAGCGCAAGGCGTATTAATAGAACCTAATGTAATTGAAGCCTTTGAAGTCCTTGCAAAGCATGACGAAGAATATATGCCAGCAGAAGTTGCCGAGGCAGTTAAAGGTATTAAGCACGAAAAACCAAAATACAACTTAGATAGTGGTAATTAGCTATGATCCCAGAAATTGGTTATTTTTCTTTAACGCTTGCCATGGTGCTAAGCGTTTTACTGTGTATTTTTCCTCTTTGGGGAGCGCATACCGGTAATCTTCGATTAATGCGTGCGGCTCCATCTTTAGCAATAGGGCAATTCGCTTTTGTATTAATCTCTTTTGCAGCACTTATTTATGCCAGTGTAACGGATGATTTTACCGTGTCGTACGTGGCGTATCACTCAAGTAGTACGTTGCCTTGGTATTATAAAATCACCTCTACGTGGGGCGGTCATGAGGGAGCCATTTTATTATGGTTAGTAATGCAAGCCGGTTGGACTGCAGTTGTAGCTGCGCGTTCTAAATCATTGCCTTGGGTGTTACGTGCTCGCGTGTTAGGTGTGCTTGGCTTTTTAGGTGTGGGTTTTATGATGTACACCTTGCTACTTTCAAGCCCGTTTGAGCGCCTACTTCCTTATTTTCCGGTAGAAGGGCGTGATTTAAATCCGTTACTTCAAGATCCGGGTATGATTATTCACCCGCCATTACTGTACATGGGTTATGTAGGGCTATCAGTTGCTTTCTCTTTTGCTATTGCTGCGTTGTTAACCGGCAAGCTTGATAACACATGGGCTAAATGGTCACGTCCGTGGACAATGACTGCATGGGGCTTTTTAACTCTTGGAATAACAATAGGTAGCTGGTGGGCGTATTCAGAGCTTGGCTGGGGCGGCTGGTGGTTTTGGGATCCAGTAGAAAACGCATCATTAATGCCATGGCTTGTGGCAACCGCATTACTGCACTCATTAAGCGTAACTGAAAAGCGCGGTGTATTTAAATCGTGGACTGTATTATTAGCGATAGCAGCGTTTTCGTTAAGCTTATTAGGCACCTTTATTGTGCGCTCAGGTATTATTGTATCGGTGCATGCTTTTGCTACAGACCCTGATCGTGGCTTATTTATACTCGCCTTTTTAGGCATTGTTGTTGGTGGTGGTTTGACGTTATACGCGCTGCGTGTATCGCAAGTACATAGTGAAGGTCGATACAAATTTGTATCACGCGAAGTGGCATTATGGCTCAATAATATATTTTTAGTGGTTGCTACATTAATTGTATTACTTGGTACGTTATTACCTATGGTTCATAAAGAAATGGGCTTGGGCAGTATTTCTATTGGCGAACCGTTTTTTAATAAGATGTTTGCAATAATTTTAGTCCCGTTTGCTATTTTGATGGGAATAGGACCATTTTTACGCTGGAAGCAAAATAAGTGGGCTTTTTTACAAAACAAAATATTAATGGGCGTATTAGCCAGTGTTGTTATTACCTGTGCTTGGTTGTTTTCAAGTTACGACTTAGTAAAACCACTTACGCTATTAGCTACAACGCTTGCAGTTTGGATTGCAATATCAACAGGGATTGATATTTACACTAAATCAGCTGTACACGGCACCTTAAAAGAAGGTTTAAAACGCTTAGGTGTAAGTTACTGGGCTATGGTGCTTGGGCATATTGGTATTTCGTTTGTTATTGCGGGTGTAACGCTTACATCGGCGTATTCAGTTGAGCGTGACGTATCGATGAAGCAAGGCGACACAGTTCAGCTTAACGAGTATGAATACCGCTTTGATGGTGTTAAAACTATTCGCGGACCAAACTACAGCGGTCATGCTGGTGTTGTATCGGTACTTAAAAACAATGAGCTAGTAACACGCTTACACGCCGAAAAACGTAAGTATGATATCGGTATGCAATTTATGACTGAGGCGGCAATAGATGCAGGCTTTACACGTGATTTATACTTAGCGTTAGGTGAACAGTTGAGTCAAGGTGCCTGGTCACTTCGCATTTATCATAAACCGTTTGTTCGCTGGATGTGGATTGGCGGTGTGCTTATTTCCCTCGCAGGATTTATGATTTTATTTGATAAACGCTACCGTACATCAGCTAAAACAGCTCGTAAAGCTGCGTCGGAGAGTGTTTTATGAACCGTAAAATTTTAGCTATTGCGCCGCTTTTAGTGTTTGCTTTTGTATGTGTATTTTTATACCAAGGCCTTTTTGCTAACCCTCGTGAAATTCAAACGGGGCGGTTAGGTCAAGAAATGCCAGCATTTAATCTACCCGATTTAATGCAAGACAATAAACAGTGGACTAACGAGTCGTTAAAAGGTGAGGTTTACTTACTAAATGTGTGGGGTACTTGGTGCCCAACATGTTTAGTTGAGCTTGGCTATTTAACTAAGTTGCGTGAGCAAGGCGTTAAAATTATTGGGCTTTATTACGTACAAGGTTACGACGCTGACTTTGATGGTCCATTTAATATGCAATCACTTCGCACAGAAGTGACCGATATGCTGCAACGTGCAGGTGACCCATATCAATTTAATATATTAGATTTACACCGTACTTTGTCGTTGGATTTAGGTGTTTCGGGTGCGCCTGAAACATTTTTAGTCGATAAAAACGGCACTATTTTGTTGCATCACACGGGTGATATAAACCCGCGAGTATGGCGAGCTAAATTTGCGCCAATTATGCAGGAGCTTAAATAATGAAGTGGTTACTACTTACTCTTAGCCTTTTTGTAAGCATAGGTGCGTTTGCAGAACAAGATCGCTATCAATTTGATAATAACGAACAAGCAATACTGTTTGAAGAGCTAACTAAAGAGTTGCGTTGCCCTAAGTGTCAAAATCAAAACATTGCTGACTCCGACGCTGTTGTTGCCAAAGATTTACGCGATAAAGTACTCGCATTGGTTAAAGAGGGTAAGAGCAAAGACGAAGTGATTGACTACATGATTGACCGCTTTGGCTATTTTGTTCATTACGATCCACCGGTTACACCTGCAACTTTAGTACTTTGGGTACTGCCTGTGCTAATTGTAATAGTCGGCTTTGGCTTTATTGTTATTCGCCAGCGAAAAGCATCAGTAAAGCAAACGTGGAGCAGCGACGACGAAATGCTGCTAGCCAAGTTAATTGAACAAAATAAACGTCAGGAGCAAAGTTAAATGATTTTAATGTGGGCATGTTTTGCTTTACTCACACTTGTTGCTCTTGGTTTTGTTATGTTGCCTTTTTTAAAAAAAGAGCACGTTAAAACAATTACTCATAATGCCAATGCGGATCTAATTAGTATTTATGAGCAGCGTTTAGTTGATTTACAAACTGATTTAGATAATCAGCGTATTGATACCGTAAATCATGCAGAATCAATTATTGAATTAAAACGCCGTTTATTAAACGAGTTATCACCAGAAAAATCACTTAATAGCAAAGGTAATAACCGTATTTTTGCTTTGACAGGTGGCGCGTTTGTTCTTGCTTTAACTGGTGTTTTTTATGGCTTAACGGGTAGTCAACAGCAAATTTCAGCTTGGCATGATGCCATGGATAATTTAGCTGAT
>NZ_AUTQ01000098.1 GCF_000498095.1 Pseudoalteromonas sp. TB64 | reverse complement strand
AGCGAGGTGTAAACCTCACCTACATCAACGCATACAACAAACTTGTAGGTGCGAATTTATTTCGCGCTCATGTAACTGCTTTAATGCGGCTTTAATAAAAACAAAGCGAGGTATAAAACCTCACCTACATCAACACATACACCAAACTTGTAGGTACGAATTTACTTCGCGCTCATGTAACTTGGCTTTAATGCCGCTTTAATAAAAACAAAGCGAGATATAAAACCTTACCTACATCAGCACATACACCAAACTTGTAGGTGCGAATTTATTTCGCGCTCAGGTAACTTGGCTTTAATGCCGCTTTAAAAAAACATAGCGAGGTATAAAACCTCACCTACATCAACACATACACCAAACTTGTAGATACGAATTTACTTCGCGATCATGTAACTGCTTTAATTCAGTTTTAATGCAGCTTTAATAAAAACAAAGCGAGGTATAAAACCTCACCTACATCATCAATACAAACAAAAAAGCCGCTGTATCAAACAGCGGCTTTTAAAAATAAATCGTTAAAAACTAGTGCTCTTCATTAACGATATTGAGATTGTACTTAGGTATTTCAACCACTAAGTCTTCATCTCTTATGATTGCTTGGCAACCTAGACGCGATTCTGGCTCTAAGCCCCATGCTTTATCTAGCATGTCGTCTTCTAGCTCGTCACTTTCTTGTAGTGAATCAAATCCTTCACGAATTACTAAGTGGCATGTAGTACACGCACATGATTTTTCACACGCATGCGCAATACTAATACCGTTTTTAAGTGCAGCATCAAGCACTGTTTGACCACTTGGCGCTTCAATTGCGGCGCCGTCAGGACACAATTCAGGATGTGGAAGAAAAACAATTTGTGGCATTCTAATCTCTCTTAAATGTTGTCTACTGACTGCCCTGTAAGGGCTTTTTTAATTGATGCATCCATTCTGCGCGATGCAAAGTCGCTACTCGCATTATCGACTTTTTCGATAGCTGCTTTTATTTCGTTTGGCTCTTGAGCATTTTCGCGTACTTTTACTAGCTCTGCAATTTCTGCTCTTAAATTAGCTAACTGCATTTCATCAAGTAATGCTCCATCGGTTGCAAGTGACGCGTTCAGCGCCTCTATAACTCGAAGTGCTTCTACTTGTTGCTCTTTAAGCATACGTGCTTGCATATCGCCTTTGGCATTGCTCATCGACTCTTTTAGCATATTTGCAACTTGGTCGTCAGATAAACCAAACGAAGGTTTAACCTGAATTTCAGCTTGCACACCTGTTGATTTTTCCATTGCAGATACACTTAATAAACCATCTGCATCTACTTTAAAGGTCACACGAATATGCGCAGCACCTGCCGCCATTGGTGGAATACCTTTTAAGCTAAATTTAGCAAGCGATCGACAATCATCAACAAGCTCACGCTCGCCTTGCAGTACATGCAACGACATTGCCGTTTGACCATCTTTAAATGTAGTAAATTCTTGCGCGCGTGCCACTGGAATAGTGGTATTGCGAGGAATGATTTTTTCAACCAAACCGCCCATCGTTTCAAGGCCAAGCGACAATGGTAAAACATCAAGTAACAAAATGTCAGAATCAGGCTTATTGCCAATTAACACATCAGCTTGAAGCGCTGCACCAAGTGCTACAACACGATCGGGATCGATTGAAGTAAGTGGCTCTTTATCAAAGAAGCTTTTTACTTGGCTACGTACAAGTGGCATACGGGTTGAGCCGCCTACCATAATAACTTGCAGTACTTCATCGTTTTCTATGCCAGCATCTTTTACAGCACGACGACAAGAACGAAGTGTTTTTTTAACCAGTGGTATAGCTAACTCTTCAAACTTTTCGCGCGTTACTTCAACCGTGTACTTTTGATCGTCAAACTCAAGACCCACATTTACTTTTGCATATTGGCTAAGTGCTTCTTTACATGCTTTAGCTTTATTTATAAATAAACGTAAAACTGAAGGAGATAAACCGGTAACACCTGTTTCTTGCTTAAGGTAATCAACTAACAAAGAATCAAAATCGTCGCCGCCTAAGCTTGAGTCTCCACCTGTTGCAAGCACTTCAAACACACCTTGGTGTAAGCGCAGTACTGATATATCAAACGTACCACCACCTAGGTCATAAACAGCAATGATACCTTCCTGACCTGAGTCTAAACCATAAGCTACAGCNCTGCTGTTGGCTCGTTTAATAAACGCAGTACATTAATACCAGCTAATTCAGCAGCATCTTTGGTGCTTTGGCGCTGTGCGTCATCAAAGTATGCTGGTACTGTGATTACAGCACCTAAAATTTCTTGGTTACCAAAGCTTTTTTCAGCTCGCGCTTTTAATGCACCTAAAATATGGCTAGATGCTTTAATTGGGCTAATTTTGCCAGCTGCAGTTTCAATAGCTAATGCGCCATTATATTGGCAAAAATCATACGGTAATTGACCATAGCTCTGCTCTATTTCGGCTTGAGTTTTACCCAAAAAGCGTTTAACCGAAATTAGTGTATTAGCAGGATCTTGCGTAGCAGCTTGTACAGCTTCTGCACCAATAGTAATACCACCTGCTTGATAACGAACAACCGAC
>NZ_AUTQ01000097.1 GCF_000498095.1 Pseudoalteromonas sp. TB64 | reverse complement strand
TTATAGCCGTATGCACCAAAAGGTGATGTGCCGCCAGTGCCCACCCATTTATTGCCACCTGCGTGGCGTTTTTGCTGCTCTTCTAAACGCTCTTTTAGGGTTTTCATAAGCTCGTCGAGTCCGCCCATGGCTTTAAGTTGGGCTTTTTCTTCATCGCTTAGGTTTTTTTCAAACTCTTTACGCAGCCAATCTTCAGGTAAGTTGTGTTGTTGCTTTAAACTCTCGAGCAAATCAAGGTCAGCAATACCGCTAAAGTAGTCGCTAAAGGCTTTGTCGAAGCGATCAAAGTGCGTTTCGTCTTTTACCATTATAGTGCGTGCTAAATGGTAAAAGGCGTCTACGTCGGCAAATATAACGCCTTTTTTTAAGGCGTTTATTAAATCGAGTAACTCGCGCAGGCTTACCGGTAAGCGGTATTTACGTAGCGTGAAAAAAAACTGTACTAACATGTTAGCGACGGCTCATAAAGGCAAGCTTTTCGATTAGACTTATGTCTTGCTCATTTTTAAGTAATGCGCCAAACATTGGCATTAAACCGCCTTTTTTAGCTTTATCGTGCAGTGTTTTTGCGTCTATATCTTCTGCCATTAGCAATTTAAGCCAGTCGAGTAATTCGCTGGTGGATGGTTTCTTTTTAAGGCCGTTAGCTTCGCGCAAGTTAAAAAACACCTCAAGTGCTTGGCGAACTAAATCCTGTTTAACGTTAGGGTAGTGCACGTCAATAATTTGCTGCATTTCATCGCTGCTAGGAAAATCAATATAATGAAAAAAGCAGCGGCGTAAAAATGCGTCCGGCAATTCTTTTTCATTATTGGAAGTGATGATCACAATAGGGCGCTCTTTTGCGACAATGCGCTCGTTAGTTTCATAAACATGAAACTCCATTTTATCAAGCTCAAGTAGTAAGTCGTTTGGGAACTCTATATCGGCTTTGTCTATTTCATCAATTAATAATACGGGGCGTTTGCCGTTAAGCTCTGCATATGTAAACGCTTGCCAAAGCTTCCCTTTAACTATGTAGTTACTAATGTTGTGTACACGTTCGTCACCTAATTGACTGTCGCGCAGGCGCGAAACCGCGTCGTACTCGTATAAACCTTGCTGCGCTTTAGTGGTCGATTTTATGTGCCACTGAATAAGCGTGGTATCTAAGCTTTTAGCTAACTCCTCAGCCAGCATGGTTTTACCTGTGCCTGGTTCGCCTTTAATTAAAAGTGGTTTTTCGAGCATAATAGCAGCATTTACAGCTTGTTTAAGCGCGCTACTCGCTATGTAATTGTCAGTTGAATTAAATTGCACGGTGTACCCTTGTCTGGTCTGAGCAGTAAGTTATTTTGTTATAATGCCATAGTTAAACGGCAGGTCCAAGGTAGGCGAAACGCTGTATGACCTCACCTTCTTTTTCAACAGTTTCTAAAAACATACTAAGTGGGCGCGCCCACATACCAAATTCACCATATAGCGCTTGATAAATCACAAGCTGCTCCTCGGTTTCGCTATGGGTGGCAACATGAATAACTTTGTATTGCGGCCCTTTGTAGTGTTGGTATATGCCTGGTTTGAGGGAAAGTGGTTTTATTGCTGTAGTCATGTTTTGATCTCTTGTATAATTTGGCTTTGCACTTTTAATGCTAACTAATTTGCCGACACTATGAACTATATTTCTTTAGATGATTACAAAAAAGCGTGGGTTTTTCGCCACAAAGACATTCCTGTTTCAGACGAAGATGCTGCAAACATTAAACCAATGAGCCATGAACGCGCTGCTGTCCTTTGGACAACGATGGTGAGCCGTGAGTTTGATCACCCAGATTTTTTTGACGACACCGATTGGTGCGGACAAGATAAAAGCTTTAGCCAAGAAGTTAATTGGGAAGATGCGTGGGAAAATGGTGATGCGTTGCCACCAGAAGCTATTTTAACTTTTTTAGGTTGGGAAGCTAATACCACCGTTTATTTTTGTATGGCTCGCGATAATATTATTGAAACAACCTTTGATGTATTTAAACGCAATTGGCAAAACTTTATGTTTTTAGCTGATGGTAGTTTGTTAATTGGTAAAAAACGAAATACGGTTGTGCAATTTTTAGAGTCGGGTAATGCCAAGTTAGGTGAAAAACCTAGCGCTTAAATTAATACGCGGTGCTTAAAAAATGTTCGTTATTGTGTTATAAAACATTTACCTGAATATTTTTGAGTACAGCTATTGGTCGCTAAAAATCAGTCACTTGGTGCTCAGCAGCAAGTAGAAATTTGGCAAACTGATGCACAAAAAGTGTTGTATGCACAGTTGTGTAATGCATTTTATCAGCGTGAGGTTCAGCGATTAGTTGCAGAACCTAATGCTGATAAGCTACGCCGCCAATTAAAAAGTTTACCTTATTACGTTGAGCGAGCAGCTACTTTAGTTGCTAATAGTCGCTCTCCTTTTACGCTTGATGCGCAAAACGGCACATGGCTTGAAAAGCAAAAACCTACACCACCCGATGTTAATGATCAGGCTAATGAACTTTTTTATCAAAAGTATGCCAAAGTTGGGCTAATAGTGCCGGTTTTACTCAAAGAGCACGACCAAACTCGTCTTAGAATAGACAGTATTGATCAAGTAAGCGACAATAAGCTGCATTGCAATGAGCTTGGTTGGTTTGACTTTTTTGGCAATGGGTTAGATCAAAAAAATGTGCAATTAATTAAGCCTAATAAAGTGAGCCTAGCAGCTGCGTGTTGTGGGCATCAGTGGCAATTTTCAAAGCGTTGTATACCGCGAGTTTTATCGCTACGAGAAATGCTATTAGCTGGCAATATAAACTGGCGTAATATAAAACGTCCTTTAGCCTAATTGTTTGGTTGTGGTAATTATAAATTTAAAATAAGGAGTGTTAAATGCGATATTTTCAGGCAGGCCTACTTTGCTTAGCACTGTTTGTGCAGTATAGATTATGGTTTGGTCACAATGGCGTACAAGACTACACACGACTAAAAAGTGCTGTAGCGTCGCATCAACAAACTAATGAAAAGCTTATTAAACGAAATAAAGTATTAACTGCTGATATTGAAGATTTAAAAGTTGGCAAAGAAGGTATTGAAGAGCGTGCACGTAACGAGCTAGGAATGATTAAACCGGACGAAACATTTATTCGTGTTTTACCGGGCAAACAATATGACAAATAAACAGACCATTGCTGCAATTGTACCCGCAGCGGGTGTTGGCAGTAGAATGCAACACAATGCCCCTAAGCAATATATACAATTAGCCGGTAAAACCATTTTAGAGCATACCTTAGCTAAACTTTCTCAATTACCTCAGTTAAACACTATTGTTGTTGCTGTTAGTGACAGCGACCCATATTTTGAAGCGCTTTCTTTTACTGATACACGTATTGTTCGTGCCCGTGGCGGTAAAGAGCGTGCTGATTCAGTTCTCAATAGTTTATTTTTTTTAGCACCTAACCCACCAACATGGGTATTGGTGCATGATGCTGCGCGCCCATTAGTTAATATTACTGATATAGAGCGATTAATTAATGAATGTATAAGTGTTGATGAGGGCGGTATTTTAGCTAGCAAAGTAAAAGACACTATAAAACGTGGTGACACTCATATAGACCAAACCGTGCCACGAGATGATTTATGGCAAGCACTTACCCCGCAATTATTTAAATATGACGAGCTTAAAAGTGCGCTGCAAAGCGCATTATCAAGTGGTGCAACTATTACTGATGAAGCAAGCGCAATAGAGTGGGCAGGTAAACCAGTAAAGCTTGTAGCAGGTCGCAGCGATAATATTAAAATAACCACGCCAGAGGATTTAGACTTGGCTGGGTTTTTACTACATAAACAACAAAACGAGAGTGCATTATGATACGAATTGGCCATGGTTTTGACGTACATAAATTTGGCGGCAAAGGCCCGTTAACTATTTGTGGTGAAAAAATAGATTATCCACAAGGCTTTTTAGCGCACTCAGATGGCGATGTCGCTATTCATGCATTATGTGATGCTATTTTAGGCTCGCTAGCTATGGGCGATATTGGTAAGCACTTTCCAGATACGGCAAGCGAGTATGAAAACATCGACAGTCGTATTTTACTTCGCCATGTTGTGAGCTTAGCTAAAGAGCAAGGTTATGTACTTGGTAATGGTGATGTAACTATTGTTGCTCAAGCACCAAAAATGCTGCCACACATTCAAGCTATGCGCGCTAATTTAGCCAGCGATTTAAATTGTGACCTTTCGCAAATTAACGTTAAAGCGACTACAACCGAAAAGCTAGGCTTTGAAGGGCGTAAAGAAGGTATTTCGAGCCATGCAGTGGTTATTATGAATAAAGAACTTGCGAGTACAAAAAACGCATGAGCAATTTAAATTATTTATACGGTGCACCGCTTTCTAAAGCAGATTTTAAAACCACTGCCGAAGATTTTATGGTTGATGAAGACCTTGGTATAGAATTTACCGGCAGCGGCGAACACGTGTGTTTGCAGGTAGTTAAAAAGGGCGAAAACACGCAATATGTTGCAAAGCTAATTGCCCAGCGTGCAGGTGTTTCACCGCGAGACGTAAGTTACGCAGGCATGAAAGATCGCCACGGTGTTTGCTCGCAGTGGTTTAGCGTAAAAGTACCGATTAAAAAGCCTATCGATTTTAGCGATTTAAATAGTGAGAGTATTTTTATTGTGTCGCAACAGCGCCACGACCGTAAATTACGTACGGGTTGCCACAAAGGTAATAAATTTACTATTACGCTTCGTAACGTGACCGAGCCGCTTGATATTTTATGCCGTATTAACGCAGTACGCGCAGGTGTACCTAATTATTTTGGTGAGCAGCGTTTTGGACATGGCGGTCATAACTTAGTAATGGCTGAGAAAATGTTTGCCGGTGAGCGTATTCGCGATAAAAAGCTGCGCGGTATTATTATTTCAGCGGCGCGCTCGCATGTATTTAATCAAATAGTAAATTTACGTGTAGCCGAACATGGTTTAGCTAAAACGATGCACCGTGAAGTGTTTATGCTTAGCGGCAGTAATGCATTTTTTGAAGATGCTATTAACGATGAAAACATAGAGCGATTAGCGTCTGGCGATATTATGATGTCGGCACCTATGGTTGGTAAAAGTGAAAAAGGCTTAACCGAACAAGAAAAAATATGGCTCGAACCTTATCAAACATGGTGTGATGGCTTAGGTGAGTTAGGTCTTAAAAATGAGCGAAGAATGCTGCGTTTAATTCCTCAAAACTTAACGGTTGAGACCATAGATGAAACTAGTTTAAAACTGAGTTTTGGTTTGCCTAAAGGGTGCTTTGCAACCGCATTATTACGTGAGCTGGTGGATTATAAAGATGCTAGCCCTCGAGAGCGAAAAGAAAAGGATGATGGCATAAATGAAGATACTGTTAAGTAACGATGATGGCGTAAACGCTAAAGGTATTGCCGTTTTATACCAAGCATTGATACAAATTGCAGAAGTGACTTTGGTTGCGCCTGATCGTAATTGTAGTGGCGCAAGTAATTCTTTAACGTTAATGAACCCGCTGCGAGCTACAAAACTCGAAAATGGTTTTATGTCTGTTAATGGCACGCCTACAGATTGCGTACATTTAGGTGTAAATCAGTTGGTTGATGAAAAACCAGACCTAGTTGTTGCGGGTATTAATCATGGCGCTAATTTGGGCGATGATACACTTTATTCTGGCACCGTTGCCGCTGCGACTGAAGGACGCCATTTGGGCTTACCTGCAATTGCGGTATCACTTTGCTCACACAAAGGTGAGCACTTTGAAACAGCTGCAGCTGTTACGGTAAACATTATTAAAGGATTGGCTTCGCATCCGCTTCCTAAAGATCAAATTATAAATATTAATGTGCCCGATATTCCATTAAGTGAATTAAAAGGGGTGCAAGTAACACGTTTAGGCGCTCGTCATAAAGCCGAAACCATGACTAAGCAAACCGATCCGTGGGGTCGTGATATTTATTGGTATGGATCGCTAGGTACAGAAAGCGATGCGGGTGAGGGTACTGACTTTTATGCAATCAATAATGGTTATGCATCGGTTACGCCATTAAGCGTTGATATGACTGCTAAAGACAGTTTAAAAGCGGTGGGAGACTGGCTTGCCGATTTGGAGATAAATCGTGCTCGCTAATTATACCCGCAGTGCTAAAGCGTTATCTGATTTACTTAAGCGCGAAGGCGTTGAAGATACTCAAGTGCTCGGTGCTATTGCTGATATTCCGCGTCATGTTTTTGTAGACGATGTGCTAAAACACAAAGCCTATGAAAATACAGCTCTACCTATAGGGCAAGGACAAACCATTTCTCAACCTTATATTGTCGCCCGTATGACCGAGCTATTACGCCTTGCTGGTGTACGCGATAAAGTACTTGAGATTGGCACTGGTTCTGGATACCAAACAGCGATATTAGCTAAAACTTTTTCTAAAGTTTATTCGGTGGAGCGTATTAAAGCACTCCAATGGCAGGCTAAGCGAAGGTTACAAAAACTCGATTTATACAATGTAGCCATGAAGCATGGTGATGGCTGGCAAGGTTGGCAATCACAAGCTCCATTTGATGGCATAATAGTGACTGCTGCGGCCTCTAAGCTTCCACAAGATTTACTTGCTCAGCTTGCTGATGGTGGCGTGCTATTAGCACCAATAGGCGAGATTGATCAAAAATTAATAATGGTTATTCGCAAAGGCGATAATTATAAAGAGCATATTATTGCACCAGTAAGGTTTGTACCATTGGTACCTGGTGATATTGAATAGGAATTCATTTTGAAGTTGTTTACTAAGTTATACGATATGGCCCTTGTATGGGCAAAACACCGTCATGCGGAGCGTTATTTAGCTGCAATGAGCTTTGCTGAGTCAGTTTTTTTTCCGATACCGCCCGATGTAATGCTGGCGCCTATGTCGCTTGCGCAACCTAAAAAAGCATGGCGTTTTGCAAGCTTTGCCACTGTAGCGTCTGTTGTTGGGGGAATAATTGGTTACTTACTCGGCTTTTGGCTATTTGAACCCGTTGTAGAACCGCTTATTGCACAAATGCATTGGCAGGAAAAGTTTGATATCGCATTAAATTGGTTTAAAGATTATGGTGTTTGGGTGGTGTTTTTAGCTGGTTTTTCACCGATCCCTTATAAAGTATTCACGATTGGTGCAGGCGTTTTACAAATGGCGTTTTTGCCTTTTTTAATAGCATCAGCTATTGGGCGTGGTGCACGGTTCTTTTTAGTTTCAGCCTTAATGAAATGGGGTGGAGCAAAAATGGAGAAAAAATTACGTCAGTATATTGAAATACTTGGCTGGGGATTAGTTGCATTAATTGTCGTTGCATACTTTTTATTGCGTTAAGCTTTATAAAAACAACTTTATTAACAAAAGGCGCTAAGTACGATGAATAAACAATTAAGGTGTTATGTTGCTTTATTTATTAGTATTTTTCTCTTTGCTTGCTCGTCTCGTCACGTTCCTGCACCTGTCAGTAGCCTAAATAATAATGTTAATGAATTTAAACATAAAATTAACATAACAGGCAGCCATTATAAAGTGCAAAAAGGCGATACTTTATATTCAATTGCCTTTAGTGCGGGTCAAGATTTTAGACTTCTTGCAAAAAATAACGAAATACCAGTACCTTATACAATATTTCCAGGACAGAGTATATCTTTACTAGCCCAGACTAAAAAAATAAAAAGGGATGGAAAATATACGAATCCGAGTAAAAAGTCTATAAAAAACAAACAAAAAAATAACATAAAATTAAAGAAAGAGCTTGATCCTCCAAAAAAACGAGAGTATGTTCAGAAACAAGCCAGTAACAAAGTTAGTAATACAGAGCATTTGTCGAGCAGTAAGGTAAAGTGGTTTTGGCCTGCAAAGGGTAAAATTACTAAACGCTTTTCTAATAAGGAAAACGGGTACAAAGGCTTGCAGATTACTAATAAAAAAGGGGCTTCCGTCTTAGCCGCAGCACAAGGAACGGTGGTGTATGCGGGTAATGCTCTTCGTGGTTATGGTAGTTTAATAATATTGAAACATAATGATGATTACCTAAGTGCTTACGCACATAACTCGAAATTACTTGTTAAAGAAAAGCAGGAAGTTAAGGTAGGACAAAAAATAGCAGAAATAGGTAACTCTGAATCTTTGGTCACGGCACTTCGTTTTGAAATACGCTACCGAGGAAAAGCTGTTAATCCTGCTAAATACCTACCCTAGCTAGGAATCGATAATTGCTCGGGAGAGGGCCTATGGCTAGCGCAGCAAAACTTAATAAAAACATCATGAATGAAGATAAGTTCGATGATACCGCCATTGAAGAAGCGACACCGTTACTTGAAAAGGTAGATGACGAAGATATATTTGCCAAAGACGAAGTCACTAAAAATTTAGATGCGACCCAACTTTATCTTGGCGAAATTGGTTTTTCTCCATTATTAAGTGCAGAAGAAGAAGTGTTTTTTGCTCGTAAATCTCTAAAAGGTTGCGAAGCATCACGCAAACGAATGATTGAGAGCAACTTACGTTTAGTTGTTAAAATTGCACGACGTTACAACAATCGTGGACTCGCTCTACTTGATTTAATTGAAGAAGGTAACCTTGGTTTAATCCGTGCGGTTGAAAAGTTTGACCCAGAGCGCGGCTTTAGGT
Organism: Pseudoalteromonas sp. TB64; assembly: GCF_000498095.1. GTDB lineage: Bacteria > Pseudomonadota > Gammaproteobacteria > Enterobacterales > Alteromonadaceae > Pseudoalteromonas. Next base: position 5,857 of record NZ_AUTQ01000097.1, on the reverse strand, counting down.
TTTCTACTTACGCCACATGGTGGATACGTCAGACAATTGAACGTGCCATTATGAATCAAACTCGTACTATTCGCTTACCTATTCATGTTGTTAAAGAGCTTAACGTTTATTTGCGAACAGCTCGTGAGCTGACTCAAAAACTCGATCATGAACCAACTGCTGAAGAAATTGCAGCTAGTCTAGACAGACCCGTTGAAGATGTGACAAAAATGCTGCGTCTTAACGAAAGAATAGCATCTGTTGATATGCCTATTGGTGGTGAAAACGACAGTGTACTGCTTGATATCATCCCAGATGAAAAGAGTGCGGGCCCTGAAGGCGAAGTGCAAAACAATGATATCAACAAACACATTGTAGATTGGTTAGGTGAGTTAAATCCTAAGCAGCGCGAAGTGTTAGCACGCCGATTTGGATTACTTGGCTATGAGCCATCAACACTTGAAGATGTAGGACGTGAAATCGGTTTAACTCGTGAGCGTGTAAGACAAATTCAAGTTGAAGCATTACGTCGTTTAAAAGACATTTTGCAGCAAGAAGGTTTAAGTACAGATAGCTTATTTAACCAGTTTTAATAACTGTGCAAATTACTTAATAGACTATGTGTGTTAAAAAGCCGAAGAATTTATTCTTCGGCTTTTTTTATGCTTAAATACCAACCTGCATAAATATTTGAACAATTTAACGAATTAAATAAATCCTATATATAAGTAGATTGGTATAAATAAAGCAAATTTAAAGCAGTGCTTTTAACTTATATAACAAATCGTGCGCTTGGCGTGGCGATAAATTATCAGGGTCGATAGCGCTTAACTGCTCTTCTACTTCTGAAGGTGTACTTTGTGCAGCTTCGTTATTAAAGGTAAATGCTTGTTGCTCTGTATTTGGTGCAGTAACGCTTTGATGATTTTCGAGTAACTTAAGTTTTTGTTTCGCTTGTGCAATAACAGCTTTTGGCACACCCGCAAGAGCAGCTACCTGCAAGCCAAAGCTTTTACTTGCTGCGCCATCAAGTACTGTGTGCATAAAGGCGATTGTATCGTTATGTTCTATTGCATCAAGATGTACATTTACAAGACCAGTGGTTTGCTCTGCAAGCTCTGTTAACTCAAAGTAGTGTGTAGCAAACAATGTTTTAGCTGATATTTTTGACGCTAAATGATCGGCTGTTGCATATGCAAGCGAGAGCCCATCGTAGGTACTTGTACCGCGACCAATTTCATCCATTAATACCAAAGACTGCGCTGTGGCATTATTTAAAATAGTCGCTGTTTCGGTCATTTCTACCATGAAGGTTGAACGACCTGATGCTAAATCATCACTTGCACCTATACGTGTAAATATGCGATCAATATTACCTATTTTAGCGCTGTCTGCAGGTACGTAACTGCCAATGTGAGCCATTAGTACAATAAGTGCTGTTTGGCGCATATAAGTTGATTTACCACCCATATTTGGACCCGTAATAATGAGCATTTTACGCTGGCTGTTTAACTCAACAGGGTTGGCAATAAACGGTTCTTTCATTACTTGTTCAACAACGGGGTGACGACCTTGCTTAATGCTTATATTGTCGTTATCGCACAGTTCTGGTTTTGCATAATTTAATGCAAATGCACGCTCAGCTAAATTGTTTAACACGTCTAAGTCAGCTAATGCTGCTGCCATCATTTGCAGCTGTTCAATATGTGGAGCAATAAATCTAAACAACTCTTCGTATAGTTGCTTTTCAAGTGCAAGTGCTTTTGATTGGCTGCCAAGTACTTTATCTTCGTGCTCTTTAAGCTCAGGAATAATATAACGTTCGTTATTTTTAAGCGTTTGGCGACGAATATAGTCGGCTGGCACTAAGTGGGCATTGGCGCGGCTTACTTCAATAAAAAAGCCATGTACGCGGTTATAACCAATTTTAAGCGTACTAATACCTGTGCGTTCGCGTTCACGTAACTCTAGTTGATCAAGTACATCGGTTGCACCTTTACTTAAGTTACGCCATTCATCAAGCTCACTGTTGTAACCTGGGGCAATAACGCCACCGTCACGAATTAGTACTGGTGGATTTTCTATAACCGCACGTTCTAATAATTCTTGTAAATCAGGGAGCTCAGGCGAGTGCTTGATAATACCCGTAATACGAGGATCGTTAGCATCACCTAACAAAGTGTGTAGTGGCGCAAGTGCTTGTAATGCACTGCGAAGGCGAGTTAAATCGCGCGGGCGAGCTGTGCATAAAGCTAGGCGTGCAATAACTCGCTCTACATCACCAATCTCTTTTAATGATTCGTGTAATTCACCGCACAGCTGTACATCTAAAATAGCGCTAATTGCATTTAAGCGTGAATTTAGCTCGTCTTTATTACGTACAGGTGTATGAATACGGCGCTTAAGTAAACGAGAGCCCATAGGTGTTGCTGTTTTATCAAGCACTTGGGCAAGTGTGTTTTCAAAACCACCTGATAGATTAACGGTAAGTTCTAAATTTTTACGGGTTGCGGCATCTAAAATAACAGCGTGTTCGTTGTGCTCAAGTGTAATTGCACGAATATGTGGTAATGCAATACGTTGTGTATCTTTTACGTACTGCATTAGGCAACCTGCAGCAACAAGCGCACTATGGGCTTTATCGACCCCAAAACCAACTAAATCTTTAGTGCCAAATTGCTCACATAATAAGTGTTGCGCGGTGTCTAAATCGAACTCCCACTCAGGGCGGCGGCGAGCGCCTTTTATATGTTCAATTAGATGAAAATTTTCAAAGCTTTCGCTATACAGAAGTTCTGCCGGAGCTAAGCGCTGAATAGTTGAGCTAAAGGCTTCGTCGGTGTTAACCTCTACAACGTTAAAACGACCAGAGTTAATATCGAGGTACGCAATACCGTATAGACCTTTTTTACTTTGCCAAACGCTGGTAAGTAGATTGTCTTGTCGTTCTTGTAGCAAGGCTTCATCTGAAATAGTACCTGGCGTTACAATACGAACAACTTTACGATCGACAGGACCTTTACTAGTTGCAGGGTCACCAACTTGTTCACAAATAGCAACTGATTCACCCATTTGAACTAAGCGTGCTAAGTAGTTTTCTACCGCATGATAAGGCACGCCAGCCATAGGGATAGGATCGCCGCCAGCTTTACCGCGATGAGTTTGCGAAATATCGAGTAGTTGAGCGGCGCGTTTTGCGTCGTCAAAAAAGAGTTCGTAAAAATCGCCCATACGATAAAACAATAAAATATCGCGATGCTCTGATTTTATTTTTAGATACTGCTGCATCATAGGGGTTTGTTGTTTTATAGTGTGTGGTGCATAAAGATCAAACGACATGTATTTACCCAAAGGCTGAATATGGAATTACATCAAGAGATTAAAACACTTGCTGCGCAATTAGGCGCTATTTTAACGGATAAATGCTTATGGATCACTAGTGCTGAATCATGTACTGGTGGCGGAGTGAGTTATGCACTTACAGATACGCCCGGAAGCTCTGCTTATATTGACCGCGCATTTGTAACTTACAGCAACCAAGCAAAGCAAGACTTACTAAATGTAAGTGCCAGTACATTAGCGCAATTTGGTGCTGTGAGCGAGCAGACAGTACGTGAAATGGCACTAGGTGCAATTAAGGCAACAAACGCAAATATATCTATAGCTGTATCGGGTATTGCAGGACCTGGCGGGGCAACTGAAGGTAAACCAGTGGGACTTGTGTGGTTTGGCATACAAATTAATGACAAAGTACTGACCTATAAACAAATATTTACCGGCGACAGGGCTCAAGTAAGGCTGCAAGCTATTGTATTTGCATTAAAAAGTGTAATAAATGAGATAAAATAATAAAATTAGCTTGATACTGTGATTTCATACAGTATACTTGTTTGCATTAGCCGGATTTGGAGAACAAAATGAACGATAACAAACAAAAAGCGTTGGACGCAGCACTATCACAAATTGAACGTCAATTTGGTAAAGGCTCAATTATGAAATTGGGTGATAACAAAGCGTTAAACATTGAATCTGTATCTACAGGCTCATTAGGTATTGATATTGCTTTAGGCATAGGTGGTTTACCTATGGGACGTATTGTTGAAGTATACGGACCTGAGTCATCTGGTAAAACAACGCTTACTTTACAAGTTATCGCAGAAGCACAAAAAGAAGGCAAAACATGTGCCTTTATTGATGCTGAGCATGCTCTAGATCCAGTATATGCCCAAAAATTGGGTGTAAATATAGATGAATTATTTGTATCTCAACCAGATACCGGTGAGCAAGCACTAGAAATTTGTGACATGTTAGTACGCTCAAGCGCAGTAGATGTTGTTGTAATTGACTCGGTTGCTGCACTAACACCAAAAGCTGAAATTGAAGGCGACATGGGCGACTCGCACATGGGCTTACAAGCCCGTTTAATGTCGCAAGCATTACGTAAGCTTACTGGTAACATTAAACGCTCTAACACGTTATGTATTTTCATTAACCAAATCCGTATGAAAATTGGTGTTATGTTTGGTAACCCAGAAACAACAACGGGTGGTAATGCACTTAAGTTTTACGCATCGGTACGTATTGATATTCGTCGTATTGGTTCTGTTAAAGAGGGCGATGAAGTTGTTGGTAACGAAACTCGCGTTAAAATTGTTAAAAACAAAGTAGCGCCGCCGTTTAAACAAGCTGAATTTATCATCATGTATGGTGAAGGTATTTCTAAGCAAGGCGAGCTAATTGACCTAGGCGTTAAGCATAAAATTGTTGAAAAAGCAGGTGCTTGGTATAGCTACTGTGGCAACAAGGTTGGCCAAGGTAAATCTAACTCAATTAAGTTTTTGAAAGAAAACCCAGAAATTGCAGATGAGATTGAAGGCAAGTTACGCGAAATGCTTTTATTAAAAGCAACTATTGAACCAGATGATGGTGAAGATAAGTTGGGCGATGACGCTGATCTTTAACAGCCTCAAAATGAGTTTTTAAGCTTGATTTGACCCGAGCTTTAAAAAGCGTTAATCAGTAATGATTAGCGTTTTTTTGTTATTAAAAACTTAAAGTAGATAACCTGAGCTCTGGATAATAAATCTATCTCGAGCAGCTATTTTCAGCGCTAACTGCGTTGAATTTACTTGCAATAGGCCAGCTATTGACGCGTAAATTCGCCTTGTTTCCACTGAAAATCTCTGGCTAGAGAAAATAAATTTAAATACCACTATGATTCAATACGTTAGTAAATCTCTTAACCAGAGTTCAGGTTAGATAAAATAAAAACGACACATTAAAAATGTGTCGTTTTTTAATTTAACCTATAAAAATCTACGGTTACATCGCGCATGAGTAGGCACTGTATTAGTAATTACTATACTAAATGAAGAGCAGAGCGATCATACGCTATACGTTTTAATCAGATAAAAGCATTCTTTAGGGCGTGTTGATCTTTGTGGATTAAAATTTGTTCAATCTAGGGGCGGTTAAATCGCGGCGTGAGATTTGTAACCTAGTGGACTAAGTAAAAATCGAGCAAAGCTTCCGCGTCCTGCTCACGCCCCTTACCTACATCCATGTCATAGGTAAGATCTTAAGAAATTGAGTTGAAGCTCAATTCATGATCAAATGGTTGTTACCACACAAACCACAGAATCAAGAAAAGAGCTTCAAATGAATGCTAACATTTTTATTAATAAGTTAAAAAGTATCCTAAGTGAAAAAAAACTGAACCGACTTGGTAAACAAGTAGCATTTACTAAAAGAGAAAGAAATATTACCGCATTTCATATGGTTGTTAGTCTTATTGCTGCGCTTGGGGATAAAAAAACGAATTACTTATCTGAAATATTAAGAGTTTATAATCAGCTAACAGGGCAGTCTATTAAGTATA
>NZ_AUTQ01000096.1 GCF_000498095.1 Pseudoalteromonas sp. TB64 | reverse complement strand
CCGCCACTGCCTTCAATCTGAGAAACGCCAGGAGTTGCTAATAGTTTTCCGCTACTAGCCATGCTTGGTACGCTTATCAACAATAGAGCGCATGCTATAAAGCTCTTAATTTTTGGCATAATAATCATTTAACCATTCTTCTAATAGCTCTGCTTTTAAAGGTCTACTGAGGTAATACCCCTGAGCATGGTCGCACTGCATATCTTTTAGTAAGTTTAACGAGCCGAGTGTTTCAACACCCTCAGCTACAACCGAGAAACCTAATTGGTGCCCTAACGTGATTGACGATTGCACTATAAATTGATCTTTTTGCGATTCATCAAGTTTTAAAATAAAACACTTATCTAACTTAAGCTCGTCAATAGGTAGCATTTTTAAGCGCCCTAGTGACGTTTGACCTACACCGTAATCATCTAAAGATATTTTAACGCCAATTTCTTTTAAGTTTTCGAGCGCTTTAATCCCTTTTTCTTCATTTTCAATCATATCGCGCTCAGTTAGCTCAATAGTGATTAATTTAGGGTCTACTTTATATTTTTTAAGCGTACGAACTAACGCTGAATGAAATCCAGGGAAAGCAATATCTTGCGCTGATACGTTAATTGCAGCTTGTAAATTAATGCCCTTCAATTGCCAATCGGCAACTTGAGCCACAACGGTATTAACAACCCATGCTGTTAGCTCAACAATTAAACCTGACTGCTCCGCTAAATCAATAAACACTTCAGGGTTAACCCAACTGCCATCTTTACGTTGCCAACGAATTAAAGATTCAACTTTATCTATTTTCTGCGTTTTTATATGTAATTTAGGTTGATAAGTCATAAATAACTGACCATCATCATCGCTAATTGCTTGCTTTAGTTCATCAAGCATTATTAAACGATCTAAATGTGCTTCATCTTCACCTATTTGATAATAATGAATACTTTCGTTTTTGTTGGCTGCGCTATCTACTGCTATCAATACACGGCGCATTAAGTCATCGCTCATCGTACCTTGAGACGGATACTGTAAAATACCTGCACTGAAACGTAAGCTAATTTTTAATTTTTGAATAGTATAACAAGACTGTAGCTGCGCTATTAAACCAACTACACCACTTTTAAGCTCTCTTGCGGCTGCGGTTGGGAATACAGTTAAAAATTCATCTCCGCCAATACGGGCATGAAAACCGCCTAATTCATCTGAAAACTCAGCAATACGACACGCAACCGCTTTTAAGCAGTCGTCACCAATACGCGGACCTAACTTATCATTAATATGACGAAGCCCTTTTATATCAATTGCAACCAATGTGTATTCCACATTATCTTTTAGTTCGTCATCTAGTACTTCAAGCATGGCTGAGCGATTATAAAAGCCGGTAAGTGAATCGTGTCGTGCTTGGAAATTAATTTGCTGCTCACGCTGGTTAATATCGTTACCCATGCTACTAAACGCCTCAGCTAGGGTCGCTATTTCTGTACTTTGTTTTTCGCCTTTAAACTCAAAACTATAATTACCTTGTGCAAACTGCCTTGCAATTACAGCCAACTGAGAAAGCGGCGTAGTTAAATTATTAGCAAGTAAACTACTTGTAATTACACCTACAAACATAGTCAAAATAGCTAATATCAGTAAAGTAAATAATAGCTTTTCGAAGTCGCTATAACCTTGTGTTAAATCGGCGCTGAGTAAAATAATAATTGGGTGGGTAACTAAAGAAGTAAGCTCAATATCTAGATTGCGATACACCAGATATTCACCAAAAAAACGCGAGGTCGTCACCGTATTAAAATAATGAACAGGGTCAAATTGAGCAGGTCGTTTTATTAAGGAGCTAATAACTAAATCGTCTGCACGGCCAATAAAGCTGACATCCATGCCAGTTAAGCTTTTAAGTTCACTCGCTACGCTATCATCTATTTTAAAGCCAACTAAACTATAGGCAACCGTGCGAGGGGCTTTTACTGGAAGCAAAATAACTTGGTATAGTTCTTTATTTAAAATAGCAAAACTAGATTGTTCTGGCGTATTTAATAACTCTTTAGTTAATGGCTGCAAGTCATGCTCAAAATGACCTTCGTTAGTATTTGCCGAAATTAACTGACCCGACAAATCAATCAACAGCATAAGCTCTGCGTCTATACGCTGGCTATGGTTAAACAAAACACTGCTTATAGTACCTGCATCGCGGGTCGCAACAGCTTGTTTAAAGCCAAAGTCAGAAGTCAGTACTTTTGCAGCAGTTAACAGTAAGCTTTCTTTTGATTTTAAGTATTGCTTATAAACACTTTGCGCTACTTTAATATCTTGGTTTACTTTTTCTTCTTGAAACTTACTTGTAGACCACAAAAAACTAAAGAGGCTAACTAAAGTGGTTAATAGCACTAAGCCTACGCATAAAATAGTTATACGGTTTTTTAAACTATTCGTCATTTCCAGCCTTAAACTTACTACCAAACGTATTACGGGGTTCTGGCGATGAAGTATTAATTGTTACTAGTAATTGCTTTTGAGAATTAATTTTTATAATTTTTTTATTCTCCAATGGTGCTGTTTGTAATGGGTGCCACACGCTCACCTGAGTAGGCAATACCGTAACAGGTAAACTAACGTAACCTTTTTCATCCGTTTTATAAACATACTCACTGTTAGCTACATAAATATAGCCAACCATCGAGTCATGAATATTACAGCCCAAAACAACCACACCTTGTTGTTCAAACGTAATTGGATCTTTTGGTTGTCCTGAATATAACTTTAGCTGAAAAGGTTTAGCTTGCGAAAAAGAATACACGTTATGGCGAATATTATCGCTATTGGGAAAATTGACTTGCTGCCCTTTTTGAACAATAAGTAACTCAGGTAAAAATTGTTTATGAACCTGATCCATAATAGCAACGGGAAGGTTAGATGAAGTGAGCTGATTTTTAATGGAAATTAATTCAACTACTGTATTTGATAACTTTTGACCATGTTGATCTTCAATTACTAATTCAATATTCGCACTTAAAGTAAAGTGGCTAAAAAACAACCCAATACCTAAAAAGTAACGACTTTTTATAAATTTTTGTAATGCCCAACCAAACATAACAACACCTAAATATTAATCTTAGGTTAAGTTAATTGGAGACGAGTACTAATTGCAAGAATTATAGCCCAGTAACTAAAAATAAAAACTTAGCTACTGGTATTATTAATGATTTAGTGCTGCTATTTTATAATTAACCCATAATCGGTATCTAAAATAGAAATAACTTCTTGGCGAGGATCGTCAGGAATTATAATGTCTTTGCCTACAATTTTACTTGCTATACCAACATAGGTATTTGAGACATCAAGCATTACTGATTCAGGTAAAATATAATCTTTTGCTAATTGCTCACGCTCACTCATGCGGTCTTTATTTAATAATACATCACTTTCTGGCACATTATTAATGAGCAATTGGCGAAAACCCTCTTTAGAGTTTTCAACAATTTTACCATCACGATAAGCAGCGTCATCCCAAATACGAGACGAATCAGGAGTACCTACTTCATCAATATAAATAAGTTGTTGTACGCCATTTAAATCCTCTACGTAACCAAATTCAAATTTAGTGTCTACAAAAATTTGATCAAGCTTAGCAAGCTCATCACTAATTAATTTAAAGCCCTCTACTAATAGTTTTTCGTATTTAGTTACATCGTCTGCAGATTTAAAATTAAACACATCTAAATTATTAGTAATATTAGCGCGAGTAATGTTTACATCATCAACAGGTGGAATGTCAGCTACGCCTTCAATAATACCTTTTGTAGAGGGTGTAATTAATACGTTATCGAGTTTTTGATTCGCTTTTAAGCCTTCTGGCAAATCAATTCCACAAAAATTACGAACACCTTTTGCATAGTCACGCCACATGCTACCAGTAATATATTGGCGAGCAATCGCTTCTACCTTTACTGTACTTGCTTTGCGTACAATCCATACGTAAGGATGCGGAATATCAACAATATGATTACCCGCAAGACCCGCTTTATCAAACAACTTAAACCAATGTGATGCAACCGAGTTTAATGCAATACCTTTACCTGGCACGCCATTTAAGCCGTTTTCGCCTTGCCAAATACAATCAAATGCAGAAATTCTATCGGAAATAACCATAATAGCCAGTTCAGTACCCGTTGGTACTTTATAGCCTTTATCTTTAATTAATCGTGCGCTATCTTCATCAGTTAACCAATAAACTGAACGAACTTTACCGCTGTGTACTTCACCTTTGGTGCGAATGGGTAAGTCATCGTTTACGTCTAAAACTTTATAGCTAGTCATGCTATCTCCGGGGTTAGGGATGCTTTTTAAGCAAAGTATGGTTTGGGGTTATATGGCAGTATAATAATCTAGGCTACCGCAAAGCTCAATCGTGAGCTTAAACAAATAAAAGGCATATATTTATATGCTTGTCGCAATGGGGTAAACTAACTTTGCTAACTAGCCTAAGGAGATAGCTTGAATTACCTAACCGCTACTAAAAATAAAAAATACTTAATGTATATTTCTCAAAATTATTCGTACGCTATTTTGAGACCTCTGCAAGCACAAATTTTAGCGCATGGTGGCGAGGTACGCTGGTTTCTGGCAGGTAATGAAGTTGACTCAAAATTTTTAACCACAGACGAGCAGCGCTTAAATACAATAAAAAACGTTAAAAACTGGGCTCCTGATATAACTTTTATACCTGGTAATATAGTACCAAGCTTTATTCCTGGAAAAAAAGTAGCTGTGTTTCATGGTTTTAATTCTGAAAAACGCAGTTCTGAGGGTAACCGTGGTCACTTTACTATTCGTGGCTGTTACGACTTATATTGTACCCAAGGACCAAATACGACGGAGCGTTTTAAAGAGCTTGCTAAACAACATGGCTTTTTTAAAGTAACCGAAACCGGCTGGTCAACGCTAGATCCACTTTTTAGCGAAACCTTAAACAACCCATATGTAAGTAACGATCCGCGCCCTACACTACTTATTTGCTCAACTTTTTCGCGTAAACTATCGTTAGCTCCAAAATTATATGAACAAATTAAGCAATTTAGCGAAGCTGGAAAATGGCGTATTTTAATGCAGTTTCATCCAAAAATGCCAACTGAGTGGGTTGCTAAATACAAAGCACTTAGCAATGAAAACCTAACGTTTATTGAAACCGATAACGTTTTGCCATTGTTACAAGCAGCCGATGTAATGTTGTGTGACACATCATCAGTACTTTTAATGTTTTTATTATTACGTAAACCCGTCGTTACTTTTTGCAATCAAAAACCACAACCTCATTTACTTGATATAACCGATGCAGAAGAAGTAGAAAACGCTATTACACATGCGCTTAGTAAACCCGCCGATTTAATGAAAAATATTGAAGCCTACTGCCAAGAACTACATCCGTATACCGATGGTCAATCGAGCAAACGCGTATTGAATGCAACAAATGAATTTTTACAAAATGACGAAAAATTAAAACCAAAACCGCTTAATATTGTCCGAAACTTTAAAATGCGCAAAGAGCTAAACTACTGGGGTTGGTAAAAAAACATGATGATCGACCTAAAAAACATTACTTTTAAATGGCATAAAAACGATAATAAACCCACGCTTACTATTAGCGAATTAGTAATTAAAAAAGGCGAGCGCGTTTTTTTACATGGTCCAAGTGGTTCAGGAAAATCAACCTTACTTACCTTACTTGCCGGTATTAATACAGCCACCAGCGGCGATATTTTTATATTAAATAAAAACTTAAATACACTTAGCAATACTAATCGCGATGTATTTAGGGCCGATCATATTGGTTATATATTTCAAAACTTTAATTTACTTCCTTATTTAACACCTATCGAAAACGTAATTTTAGGATGTCAGTTTTCTAAGAGTCGTCAAAAAACAGCGCTCAAACAATCAGCCACTCTAAACCAAGAAGCAACAAGATTACTAAATGCTCTTGGTTTAACTGAGCAATATCATAAAAAAGATGTCGCTACATTGAGTGTAGGGCAACAGCAACGCGTTGCTGCAGCGCGTGCATTTATAGGCAGTCCTGAGCTAATAATTGCTGACGAACCAACCTCTGCACTGGACACTAATAACCGCGAAAGCTTTATAAAATTATTGTTTGAACAAGCTAAACATTCAAACAGTACGTTAGTGTTTGTAAGCCATGATGAGAGCTTGCAGCCTTTATTTGATCGCTCTATTAACCTAATTAGTTTGCAGGAGAACATATGATCCTCGCAAAACTTGCCTACAAAAGCTTGTTAAACCGTAAAGCGAGCGTATTTTTGACGCTTTTAACCATTGCTATAAGTGTAATGCTATTGCTCAGCATTGAACGTATCAGAGTTGACGCTAAAAGCAGTTTTAGTAATACACTCTCCGGTACTGATCTAATTGTTGGCGCACGCACTGGCGACATTCAACTTTTGCTTTCTTCGGTATTTAGAATTGGGCATACCAATAATGGCGTAAGCTGGCAAAGCTACGAGTACATAACCAACCAGCGTGGCGTTAAATGGAGTATTCCTATTAGCTTAGGCGACAGCCATAAAGGTCAGGCTGTGCTAGGTACAACGCTCGATTATTTTACTCACTATCGTTTTGCTAAAAAGCAGAACTTAAGCTTCAACAAAGGACATGCTTTTAGTGCGATAAATGAAGTGGTACTCGGCAGTGAAGTAGCCAATAAATTAGGCTATAAACTGGGTGATAACATTGTTATATCGCACGGAATGGGCAACACCAGCTTTCACCACCACAAAGATAACCCATTTAAAGTAGTTGGTATTTTAAATGCCACTGGCACACCTGTTGATAAAACACTGCACATACCGCTTGCCGCTATTGATTTGATTCATGGCGGTGCACCTGCTGAACACGCTGAACACGCTGAACACGCTGAACACGCTGAACACGCTGAACACGCTGAACACGAAAAGCATAATGATTTAACAGGCCATCCAAAGCAAATTACTGCTTTTTTAATGGGGTTCGAATCGCCTTTATACACACTTCAAATTAGGCGCAATATAAATCAATATAAAAAAGAAGCCTTGCTTGGCATCATGCCTACCGTAACACTTAAAGAATTATGGGGAATACTCGCCATAGTAGAAAAAATACTACTGCTGTTTTCAGCCGTTGTTGTATTAGTAAGTTTACTGGGAATGCTAACCACCCTACTTGCTAACTTAAGCCAACGCCGACGAGAGCTTGCAATATTACGCTCTGTAGGTGCTCGCCCATGGCAGTTGTTTACATTAATAAGCTTTGAGTCACTGCTAACCATGTTTATTGGTTGCTTAGTTGGCTGTGCATTATATTATTTAGCTTTGTTTACTGGCGGGTCGTATTTACAAAGCCATGCTGGTATCAGCGTTAACATAGCAATGCTCTCTTACTATGAACTCACTCTTATAGGCGTTATTATGGTTGCTGGTTTTATTATTGGCTTAATACCTGCCACACGCGCTTATTTTTATTCACTCAGCGATGGCATGAGTATAAAAACATAACTATTAGGTACTTTATGACTTTTTTTAAAACAGCACTTTATTACGGCGCTTTAGTAAGCTTACTGCTTACTAGTTTTGTAAGCAGCGCAAATCCACCAAAAGAAATTTTTTGGGAAGACTTAATTCCTAAAAACCATGTGCAAATAGATACTCAAGCACAAGCTAATCACGAAGGTAGCGATCAAAACTGGATACAACCAGACTTAGACGCACCAGTTGTAAAAGAGCTAAATGGTCAATCTGTAAGTTTACCTGGTTTTGTAGTACCACTAGAGGGTGACAGCGAGGTAATTACCGAGTTTTTACTAGTGCCATATTTTGGAGCGTGTATACATGTGCCACCACCACCGCCAAATCAAATAGTGCATGTAACTATTAAAGGCGGCGTACCTATAGATAGCCTATACGACGCAATTGTTGTAACCGGCGTAATAAGTACACAAGCATGGTCGGGCGAAATAGCGCAAGTTGGCTATAAAATGAAAGCGGTAGGCGTAGCACCATTTGAGCTTTAACGTTAATGGTCAGCTTTTAAAGCTGACCATTAAGTATTATTTAATTTAGGTACTGGATAAATTAAGCTAACTTATTTTTGGCAATTTGGGCAAAAAACCGTACTGCGCTGCCCTAGCCGTATTTCTTCTAGTTGCGTTTTACACGTCATACACGGCTGACCTTTACGCCCATACACGAGTAACTGCTGAGCAAAATACCCTGGCTTACCATCACTTTGTGCAAAGTCTTTAAGTGTTGTACCACCTTGTGTAATAGCCGCAGCAAGCGTGTCTTTTATAATAGGAATAAGCGCTTGGTAGCGTTTTAGTGATACTTTACCCGCTTCTAGCTTTGGGTGTATACCCGCTTTAAAAAGTGATTCATTAGCATAAATATTCCCAACTCCAACCACCACTGCGTTATCCATAATAAACTGCTTTACGGGTACTTTTTTATTTCGTGACTGCTCGTACACTCGTTTAGCAAAAAAATCATCCGTAAGCGGCTCCGGACCAAGCTTAGAAAGTAACTTATGTACTTCACCTTGCTCTTGCCATAAACAACAACCAAAGCGACGAGGATCGTTTAAACGCAGCGCTTTACCGTTACCAAAAATAAATTCTACATGGTCGTGCTTTTTTAATGGCTCGCTTTTATCTACTACGCGTAAATTACCCGACATACCTAAATGCAAAATAGTACTGCCCAGCTCGCAATGTAATAATAAGTATTTTGCACGGCGCTCTATTTCAGTCACCATTAACCCTTCAAGTTGATACACGTCATCGGGTACCGGCCAGCGCATACTCGCGTTATAAATATTCACCTTAGTAACAACTTGGTTTTGTACGTGGGGAGTAATGCCCATTCGGCTCACTTCTACCTCTGGTAATTCAGGCATTAATTAAACTCACTTTATGAAAAATCAAAACTAGGAAACAACTGCTTAGCAGTCGCTATATCAAGTGCAAGTACTCGTTGGCTATTTTTTTCGAGTAAATAATAACTCGCATCATCTTTATATAATAAATATACCCATGGAAAACTCTCCCCAGCAAGCTCAAATGTAGCAGCAGACAAAGGTGCTTTAGGGTTAAATACAACAGACTCATTAATATTCATAAGCTCAGTACTTTGCCAATGATTTATTAACTCACCAAGCTGTTGCTCAGATGCTTGCCAAGTAAGCGGGGCATTATCTTGCAATACGGTTGTACGCCAACTTGTGCCTATACGCTCAATTTTTTGATCAACAAACTTAAGCGTTAATACAAAACTTTGTGTTGGTAATATTGCCTGTAAAGAAGGCTCATTAGCACTGCTAAAAAGTTGTTTATGCCAGCCATTTAAAAAGAAGATCATTATTAGCATGGAAAAAATTATAACGTTATTCCAACCTTTACGACCTAGTTGCATATTCACACACCCAATAAATTCAAGATTTTAAAGTGTAACTAAAACTTAATTGCACTGTCTATATGTTAAAGCGCGCATACTTTGTTAGAATATCGACAAATTTAAAGGAGTTCCGTCAATGTCTATGTATGTAGTGGGCCATAAAATCCCAGATTCAGATTCAATTTGTGGTGCAATTGCACTGGCTTATTTAAAAAACCAAATCGATGAACCAGCAATTCCAACGCGTCTTGGTGAAATTTCACCAGAAACTAAATTTATTCTTGATAAATTTGGCTTCGAAGCACCAGAGCTTAAATTAAGCTACGCTGGCGAAGACGTTTTTATTGTTGATCACACAGAAAAAACACAAGCACCGGACGATATCGACCAAGCTCGCGTTGTTGGCGTGGTAGATCACCATAAATTAGGTGATTTAACATCATCTACTCCGCTTGAATGTTGGATCCGCCCTGTTGGTTGTTCAAACACCATTATTAAAATGATGTACGACTTCTACAGTGTAGAAATTCCTAAAGATATCGCTGGTATTATGATGTGTGCAATTTTAAGCGACACTGTAATATTTAAATCGCCAACATGTACCACCGCCGATATTAAATGTGTTGAAGCGCTAGCTGAAATTGCAGGCGTAGAAGATTTTAAAGAACTTGGTATGGATATGTTCCGTGTTAAATCAGCGGTAGAAAACACACCAGCGCGTGATTTAGTAATGCGTGACTTTAAAGACTTCAACATGAACGGTAACCTAGTAGGTATTGGTCAACTAGAAGTAATCGATCTTGCTGTTTTTGACGATATTAAAGCTGATCTTGCAGCCGATATTGCTAAGCTAAAAGTAGAGGGTAACCGTCACTCTGTGTTTTTACTGCTTACCGACATAATGAAAGAAGGCTCAGAAATGCTAATTGTATCTGACGATGCAAACTTAGTTGAGCAAGCTTACGGTGTAAAACCTGAAAATGATAAAGTGTGGTTAGAGGGTGTACTGAGCCGTAAAAAGCAAGTAGTACCGCCACTACAAGACGCGTTTTTAAAAGCATAAACGCCTATAAATACAAAAACCGATATTGTTTTACACTATCGGTTTTTTTATAACTAAAAATTATAAAACTTATTAATTATCCTCGCTGCTACCCACGCTTCCTAAAATAAGTAATACTTAACAACTTATAAATAAAAGAGAAGTGACCATGCTAGATTTTTGGTATAAAGAGTCTCCACCATTTCCAAAAGATCATAAAGACTTTTGGCGCACTCGCTTAATAGCTCACTCTTTGCTTATAACGACGAGTTACTTTTTAGTTTTAACACTGCTAAACCTCTTTTACTTTCAAAGCTACGATATTGCTTTAATTGATGCTTTGGGGCTTTTTGTATCGTTAGGTATTTACGTCGGCTTTAATAAATCGACCAATGTAAACGCTGCTGCATGGGCTGTAACACTAATGGTTTGCGGCTTAATTATATTGTTTATAATTTCTGTAGGTGGGCATGCGCATTCTTTATTTTGGGCTACGTTAATTCCTCCTTTTGCATTTTTTTTAGTTGGTAGAAACTGGGGAAGTGCATTAAGTGCCGTCGCTTTTATTGTTTGTGCATATCTTGTTTACCAACAACAACAGCAAACCATAACGATTGGTTTAGGCTCTTTATTTAATGTGATTGAAGTAAGCCTTGCTCATATTTTGATTTTTAGATTTTACGAAAAAACACGTTTTTCAGCCTATAATCGCTTATCAATCCGTAACCTTGAAATTCAACAACTTGCAGAAACAGACAAATTAACAGGATTATACAACAGACAAAAGTTTGATTTTGAGCTCTCAAAATTAATTGCTAACAATGCAAACTCGACCACCGACAATGCTAATATCGTACTAATTTGCGATATAGATCATTTTAAAAATATAAACGATACCTATGGTCATTTAGTTGGCGATAACGTACTTACTGGGTTTGCAAAAATACTAAAAGAAAAGCTCACAAATAATGCTCTTATTGCACGATGGGGCGGCGAAGAATTTACTATTATTTTATCAAATACATGTTTGAGTGATAGCGTTGAACAGGCGAATGAATTACGCGAATATATAGCCAAAAACACAATTACAAATATAGCGTTTACTATCAGCATTGGTTTAGCTACTGTACAAAAAGACGATACCGTATTAAAACTGTTAGAGCGGGCAGACAAAGCACTATATAAAGCTAAAAATAATGGGCGAAATAAAGTATCTGTAAGCGATAATAACTGCGTTATTACCGCCAATTCTGCCCAACCAAGCGGGCCTATAACACAAGCTTAAGCGTACTGCCCTGCAGCAAATCCACAACTCCATGCATACTGAAAATTGTAGCCGCCCAGCCAACCTGTTACATCGGTTACTTCACCTATAAAATATAAACTTTCGGCTTTTTTAGCTTCAAACGTTTTTGAACTTAACTCATCAGTATCTACACCACCTAGGGTAACTTCTGCTGTTCTATAACCTTCGGTGCCATTTGGTTTAATTTGCCAACCATGAATGTAACTCACTAACTCATCAATTTGGGCATGTGTAAGCTGATTAATATTACAATCTGGAATCGCTTTGCTTTCATGCAGTATTTCTATAAAACGTTTAGGTAAAATTGTCGCAAGGCTATTTTTTAAAGACTTTTGGGCTTGCGTTTCGCGCCAATCAGTAAGTTGCTCTCTTAGGTTTATTTCAGGTAAGAGATTGATAGTTACAGCCTGCCCTGCTCGCCAAAATGAGCTTATTTGTAATATTGCAGGACCTGATAAACCACGGTGAGTAAATAATATATTTTCTTTAAAGGTAGTACCGTTTTCGCTTGAAACTTCACATGGGATGCTAATTCCCGAGAGCCCTTCAAAACGATCTTTATCATGCTGATGCAAGGTAAACGGCACCAAGGCTGCCATCGTTGGCAAAACATTTAAACCAAATTGCTCAGCAATTTTATAACCTATTGGGGTTGCACCTAGTTTTGGCATGGTTAAACCACCCGATGCAATTACTAACGACTCACAGTTAAGTGTTTCTTGCTCTGTAATAACGCTATAGCCGATTTCTGTTTTTGAAACGCTAAGTACTTCGTTGCGTAGCTTTATATTTACCCCAGCCCATTCGCATTCGGTAAGTAAAATATTAACTATGTCTTGTGCGTTGTTATCGCAAAAAAGCTGACCCAATGTTTTATGGTGATAAGCCAAACCATGTCTGTCCACCAGCTCAATAAAGTCATGCTGTGTATAGCGACTCAAACACGACTTAACAAAGTGAGAATTTCCGCATAAGTAGTTATCTGGTGTTGCATTTTCGTTTGTGAAATTACAGCGTCCACCCCCACTTATTAAAATTTTACGACCTGGTTTTTTACCCATATCAAGTACTGTAACACTTCGACCTCGGTACCCTGCCTGTGCCGCACACATCAATCCGGCAGCTCCCGCGCCTATTACTATTACATCTACTTGGGTCATTAATTTATCTCATTAAAAATTTTTTTAGATTATAGCAAATTTAAACATGTTCAACGTATCGAAATAACTATTGGTAATATCACAACAGATTAAATCTATTCTATTTAAATAAAATAATAAAACACACCAATAAGTAATACTTTGTAACTTATTTAATTTTAACAGGTAAATACTAAATAACGACAAAGACCCTATGTACCTTAGTTATAACCAAATGAAATAGGTACATAATGAATTGATATTTTAACTTATTTAACAAATGCTTTACTTTTGTTCCCGCAACGTGAAAATTAATCACGGAATAACTAATAAAACTAGGGATAATTATGACGACAAGTAAAACCTTTAAAAAGTGCGCTATCGCATTAACGCTAAGTACACTTTTTGCAGCAACATCAAGCATTGCTACTCCAACTCAAGACGCTTTACCTTCAATGACTGATATGTCAGCAAAACTACAAAGCCAAAGTGGGCTAGAAACGCAGTTCATTATTAAATATAAAAATAACAGTAATGATATGGCTAGTTTATCAACAGCTGATGCAAGCCCATCAGGTATGAACAAACGTGCACAAAGTTTTGTTAAAAACTTTTCATCTAAAAAAGGCAAAGTAAAAGGTAAATATGTACGCGCTATGGCGCTTAGTAATCACCATGTAATGCGTGCCGATAAAAAATTAAGCGCTGCAGAAGCCCAAGTATTCATGCAAGAAATGGTTGATTCTGGCAATGTTGAGTACATTGAAGTAGACCAAATGTTAAAGCCTTTTTCTACTCCTAACGATCCTCGCTTTGACGACCAATGGCATTACTATGAGCAAGCTGGTGGTTTAAATTTACCTACCGCTTGGGATACAGCAACAGGTAGCGGTGTAGTTGTTGCGGTACTTGATACAGGTTACCGCCCACATGCAGATTTAAACGCTAATATTTTACCGGGTTACGATATGATTTCTAACCTGTCGGTAGCAAACGACGGCGGTGGTCGAGATAGTGATGCGAGCGATCCAGGTGATGGTGTTGCTGCAAATGAATGTGGTTCAAATAGCGCTCAAAATTCTAGCTGGCACGGTACGCATGTAGCCGGTACAGTTGCCGCT
>NZ_AUTQ01000095.1 GCF_000498095.1 Pseudoalteromonas sp. TB64 | reverse complement strand
CCGCTGATGAAGCTGGCATGGCAATGGTACTTACTGGTATGCGCCATTTCCGCCACTAATCACACAAAGGGTTAAGGGTTAAACGTTAGTTTAGCCCTTTTTGTTTGCTATAAATTCACGTATTCTGACTATTCAATAACCTATTTATAATTATAATGTGAAGGAACAAACGATGAAATTTGCGCTAAAATCGCTACTTGTAGCCACACTAACGATGACATCGACTATGGCTTTGAGCCATAACCACGAATCAAGCCTTGAGCATGCTCTTCAATCAAGTGAACGTAGTGCTAAAAGCAGTGCTCGTGACGAATATCGTCATCCGGCTCAAACACTTGCATTTTTTGGCTTTAAACCAACCATGACAGTTGTTGAAATTGCGCCAGGCGGCGGTTGGTATAGTGAAATTTTAGCGCCAGCACTAAAAGAGCAAGGCACTTATTATGCCGCGCACTTTCCTGCTGATTCATCAGTTGACTACTACCAACGCTCTCTTGCGGGCTTTAAACAAAAAGTAGCTGAAGATGAGCGCTTTAGTAGCGTTAAAATTACTGAGTTTGCACCTGTAACACATTTAGATATTGCGCCAGCTGACAGTGCCGATATGGTTTTAACTTTCCGTAATGTACATAACTGGTACATGGGCAAAGATAAAAGCGGTGCATTAAGTGCATTCCAAGCTTTTTATAAAGCCCTTAAACCAGGTGGTACATTAGGTTTAGTTGAACACCGTTTAGCTGAAGAACGTGCTGATGAAGATCAAAAAACATCAGGTTATATGAAGCAGAGATACGTAGTAGACCTTGCTGAGCAAGCTGGGTTTGAGTTAGTAGCAAGCAGTGAAATAAATGCAAATCCAAAAGATACAGCCGATCACCCTAAAGGTGTATGGACACTACCACCAAGCTTACGTTTAGGCGAACAAGATGCCGACAAATATAAAGCCATTGGTGAAAGTGACCGAATGACGCTGAAATTTAAGAAACCGCTTTAAATAGGAATTTTCGCCATGAATGTTTTAGTCATTGGCAGCGGCGGCCGCGAACACGCACTTGCGTTTAAAGCCGCTCAAAACACCAAAGTAAATACTGTATTTGTAGCCCCTGGTAATGCAGGTACTGCACTTGAACCAAAACTTGAAAACGTAGCAATAAACGTTGACGACTTAGATGGTTTACTTAGTTTTGCACAGCAAAACAATGTAGAGCTTACTATTGTAGGTCCAGAAATACCGTTAGTACTGGGTGTTGTTGATAAGTTTCGTGAACATAACATGGCTATTTTTGGCCCAACGGCAGGCGCAGCCCAGCTTGAAGGTTCAAAATCGTTTACTAAAGATTTTTTAGCACGCCACAATATTCCATCAGGCGATTATCAAACGTTTGAACAAATTGACCCAGCCCTTGCTTATTTAAAAGAAAAAGGCGCGCCAATTGTTGTAAAAGCAGATGGTTTGGCTGCGGGTAAAGGCGTAATTGTAGCAATGACGGAAGCNAAGCCGATGCCGAAGATGCTATTCGCGATATGCTTGCGGGTAATGCTTTTGGCGATGCGGGAAGCCGTGTTGTTATTGAAGAATTTTTAGAGGGTGAAGAAGCGTCTTTCATTGTAATGGTTGATGGCAAAAACGTATTACCTTTTGCAACAAGCCAAGATCATAAACGTGCATATAATGGCGATGCAGGTCCTAATACTGGCGGCATGGGTGCATATTCACCAGCGCCAGTTGTTACTGATGAAATCCACCAGCGAATTATGAATGAAGTGATCTACCCAACGGTAGAAGGTATGGCAAGCGAAGGCCATCCGTACACAGGATTTTTATACGCAGGTTTGATGATTGACGAAACAGGTACCCCTAAAGTAATTGAATACAACTGCCGATTTGGCGACCCTGAAACTCAACCAATGATGCTACGCTTACAATCAGACTTAGTTGAATTGATTGAAGCAGCTAACCGTGTTGAACTTGATAAAACAACGATTAAGTTTGATTCTCGCGCAGCTGTAGGTGTTGTACTCGCAGCTAAGGGCTATCCTGGCGATTACCCTAAGGGTGATGCTATATCGGGCTTACAGGTTGACTACCCTGCTGGTGAAAAAGTTTTTCATGCGGGTACTAAACAAAGTGGCGAAGACGTAGTAACTGCTGGCGGACGTGTATTATGCGCAACAGCGCTTGGTAATACAGTCACCGAAGCACAACAACGTGCCTATGAGCTTGTTAAACAAATAAGCTGGGATGGCATGGAATACCGTACAGATATTGCTTATCGAGCCATTGCTCGCGAGCAATAAATTAATATACTGATAGAAACTTATTGGTTTTATTAATTAATTTAACTATAAAAGCGCAGTTTACCTGCGCTTTTATAGTGCTACACTATTTAAAAGGGCTTTATAAGTGCGCAAACGTTGGAACTAAGAACTTTACGTTATCATGCAATTGCTGTTGCCATACTAATATTCATATTTTTCATAATTAGTACATTGGCATCAAACCTTATCGTGCCCACAAAATACACAATCGATAAAACAGCCCCAGTATATCTTCAATATGCTTACTATCTTGATGAAAGTAAAACACTCACATTAGATGATATTCTCCACCAACCAGAACTGCTTACACATGACTCCTTGTCTAAAATATCATGGAGCTTTACACAGCAAAATTATTGGTTGTTTATTGATTTAGAAAACAAAAGCTTAAAAAAAGAAAGCATAGTCGCCCACTTTGACAACCCCATGGTTGATCACCTAACAGCTTATCTCTTAACAAAAGAAAATAAAGTAATTGAGACGTTCAAGCTTGGCGATAAAGAAGACTTGCCTACGTTGTTTCAATACAGTGTGCCACATATTCGCTTTTCGCTTGATAGTAAATCATCCCAACGCTTGGTAATTAAAGTAGATACTGTTGGTATTAGTAAAACCCCTGTAAACCTATATCGGAATAAAGAATTTATCGATTTAGTACGCTCGCAAGCAGGCCTTTGGGGAATATTTGTTGGCGTAATGCTTATGGCTGCGCTTTACAATTTAGTGCTCTATTTTGGTATTAAAGACCGCGTTTATTTAATTTATATTGGTTATATTATCAGCGCAATACTCCTAATGGGATCAGTCCTTGGCTTTGGTTTTTATTTATGGCCTTTAGAGTGGCAGCTATATTTTAATGAAAAAGTGGTCTTTGGTAACCATGCTGTCTCCTTTTTTACCCTTGCCTTTTGTACAATGTTTTTGCGCTACCACAAAGACAAATGCTGGCGTTATAAAATGAGCATAATACTACTGTCTATTATGTTTATATTGGCAGTAATTAGCTTATTGATTCCCGAAAATGTAGCCGCTCCTATCTTCTTTTTTGTAATGGGACTGCTTTATATTTCTTGTATTATTTTAATATACAACAAATTACGAAGTGGTTTTAGGTGGGCTAAATTTTATGTTTTCTCGTGGATACCTTTAATATTTGGTGCAGCAATTCAAGCAATGGAATTGACTGGCTTTCTGCCTTATAGCTTTGCCACACGCAATGCCTTTTTGGCCGCTATATTGTGTGAGGTTATATTAATGGCGATGGCACTTGCAGACAGAGTACGCTATCAACGCGAATATGCGCTTTATCTTGCTACGCATACACAGCAAACTAAATTACTTAATAGCTCAAAGCTAAAGCAAGCGTTTATGGCACTGCAAGCCCAAAGCCGTTCAACAACGTTGTGTTTTATTAAAATACGTCACTTTAACTCGCTCAATACTATAATTACGCCTTCTCAAGGCTACGCACTTACAAAATATATAGCAAAAGAGCTCGAACTTGAATTAAGTCACGAACGCGAATTTGCAAATCTCGAAACTGATTTAAATACTAGACGGCGCTTAGCCGACTTAAGCAGCGGCGTATTTGCCTTTATCTCAACTAAAACACAAAGCCAAGAAATACTAGAAAGCCTGCTTACAAAAATTATTAGTAGTTTGCCCAAGCAATATGAAATTAAAGGATTAAACCTGCAGCTTAATTACAGCATAGGCATTAGCTCTGCGGGTAAAAGTAACGACTTTGAGTATTGGTTAAAGCGTGGTTACTTAGCGCTTAAAGATGCCAAGAGCAACACTAATCAAATAGGTTCATCCTCAAGCGATAATAATTTAATGATGGATGTGACTCTAGCTGCCAAGTTGCAAAAAGCGATACAAATGAACCAACTAGCGCTTTATTATCAACCTCAAATAAATTTACTCGATAATAAAGTAAGTGGTGCTGAAGCATTATTACGCTGGCCCAATCCTACTTTTAGCAATTTACCTATTGAAGAACTAATTACCCTTGCTGAGCACACCGGTATTATTAATGAACTCACCCTGTGGGTTATTGAACAGGCTTGTAAGGATATTGTTGAATTTACAAAAAGTGGCTACGTTGATCATACTATCAGCGTAAACTTGAGTGCTAAAAATTTAACTATTAATAACTTAGCCGAAAAAGTAGAAAACATTTTAATTAAATACCAAGTGCCTGCACACTTACTTAAATTTGAACTTACCGAGTCAGCCTTTGTAGAAAGCCAAGAAGCACTTATTAAATTAGTTGATAACTTAACTGCTCTTGGAATTAAAGTTGTTCTTGATGACTTTGGAACAGGTTACGCGTCACTTAGTTATTTAGTTAATTATCACTTTAGTGAGCTAAAAATAGATAAGTCATTTGTATTTGATTTAATTAATAATCATACCCATCAAGTTATTGTACAAACAGCGATTGACATGGCGCATAAGCTTAATTTATCAATCACAATTGAAGGCGTTGAAACGCTAGAAATACATCTGTTACTTAAAGATATGAATGCCGATAGAACACAAGGTTACTTATACGCAAAAGCACTGCCTTACACCGACTATTTACACTTCTTAAAAAGCCAATATAGCTTAAAAATGTTAGACTCCTCTTTTTAACATCTTTAGGGGCCAAGTAAAGATGCAAGGCACACTGCGTAAATTAAAATCGAGCTTAACCGAACCAGTACAATATCACTTACCTGTAGGTGAACACCTAGTAGACTTAAATGCATTTATAGGTAAAGAGCTTACGCTTACCTTTAGCGGCACCATTTTATGTTCTAACTGCGGTAAAAAAACCAAAAAAAGTTATTCTCAAGGTCACTGTTTTGTATGCATGCGCAAGCTCGCTAGTTGCGATATGTGTATTATGAAACCAGAAACCTGTCACTACGACCAAGGCACGTGCCGAGAGCCACAGTGGGGCGAAGAAAACTGCATGATCCCACATTATGTGTACCTCGCTAATACTTCAGGGTTAAAAGTGGGTATTACTCGCCATACACAAATACCGACTCGTTGGATTGATCAGGGGGCGACTCAAGCATTGCCTATTTTTAAAGTGCAAACTCGCCTGCAATCAGGTTTAGTGGAAGTTGCATTGGCTGAATTTATTGCCGACAAAACTAATTGGCGCAATATGTTAAAAGGTCAAAACGAAGCAATTGACTTAAAAGCAGCTGCAGCCGAACTGATCCCACAAATTAGTGAAAAGCTAAACGAGCTCAGTGAATTATTTGGCGCAACAGCAATAGAACAACTTGATGAAGATGTGGTTGATTTAAACTTTCCAGTAACCGAATACCCAACAAAAATCAGCTCATTTAACTTTGATAAAGACCCTGTTGTAAGTGGTGTTTTACAAGGTATTAAAGGCCAGTACTTAATTTTTGAAAAAGGCGTTATTAATATTCGTAAATTTACGTCTTATGAAGTAACCGTAGGCTAACGGGCTATGTTAAACAGCTATCCACAGTTATTGGTTATTTATAATGAGCTTGAGATAGCCCATAACCAACAAGAGCAACAAGAGTGCTTACACAGCGTTATGCAAAGTGAACTAAGCGATGTGCGAGTACTTAATAAGCAAGGTGACTACCTTAATTTACAAGGCACTGCTTGCCCTGAATTGAATGGCGAGCAACTAGCACAGCTTGTTACAGCTTACTTATTAAATGAAGGACAATGCTGCCTTGGTAAAATCAAAACCCTAAGCACAGCGCAGGCGTTTGATTTATTAGGGCTATAAACACTCTCTTTATTTAAACCTCAGTAAGCACTTTTATATGCGCTACAGCACTGCGACCTAAAGCTGATAGCGCATAGCCACCTTCTAAGTACGAAATAACACCTTTGCAGCCGCCCTCTTTAGCAACACCACATAGTTGCTCGGTAAGCCAAATGTAGTCATCCTCTACAAACTTTAAGCTCGCCATATCATCTTCTAGGTGTGCATCAAACCCTGCGCTTATAAAAAGTAATTCAGGCTTAAACGCTTTTAATTTTGGTAACCATTGCCCAGTAAACACCTCTTTTAGGTCGTCGCCATTACTAGCAATTGGCAGAGGTGAATTAACTATATGACTATTATTTTTAACCGCTGTATTTGGGTAAAACGGATACTGAAATAACGAACAAAGCAGTACGTTTTCGTCATCAATAAAAATGTCTTGTGTGCCATTCCCATGGTGTACATCAAAGTCAGCAATCGCAATCCGCTTAATCCCTTTGCTTTGTGCGTACTTAACGGCAATAGCTAAGTTATTAAACACACAAAACCCAGATGATGAGCTTTTATTAGCGTGATGCCCTGGCGGGCGTACTGAGCAAAAAGCAGCATCGAGTTTATCGGCAAGTATTTCATCAACAGCTAACAACCCAGCACCTACTGCCCGCTCAATCGCTTTAAACGAATCGGGGCACAACCACGTATCGCCATCTAAATTAGCGAGTCCTTCGGTTGGGAGTGTAGTTTCTACGTGTTTAACTAAAGCCTCATCGTGAGCAAGTAAATAATGCTCACGCTCGGCCTTAGGTGCCTGCAGGTGTGTTAAGCCAACATCTATACCGCTGGCTAATAACCTGTCGGTAATTGCATCTAAGCGCTCTGGGCACTCAGGATGGTCGTCTATCATTTTATGTTTACGGCAATGAGGGTGTGAAATAACTGCAGTACGCATAAAATGCTCCTAGCCAAAGTAAATTGAGTGTTTAATATAACAAAGCCACCGACGGGTGGCTTTGCGACTTTGGTTTATATCGATACTTTAAATATCGGTACTTTAAATATCAATATTATTAGCTATTTTGCTTTTAAATGCAGGTTTCTAAAATCAAAGCTAAAGTCGGTAACTTGTGTTGATACTGCACGCATTTTAGCGCTGTTTACACGGTTTTTTGAGCTCATTTCAAAACGAATAAACGCATCCGCCTCAAGTAGCTTTTCATCCCACTTAACTATAAATGTATTTCCAGTGTAATGCTCAAGTGTGCCCTTTAAGCGCTTAGTATGCGTAAAATCAATATGCAATTTACTATCAAGTTGTTCAATAATTACATCGCCATACCAATCATCATGTAATGTACCGGTGTAATTAATGTTTGGTAATTGTGGTTGGTAGTCAGCGGGGGCTTCTGGTTTTGCATTAGCGTACGCGTGTTGTTTACCTTCAAAATGACTTTTAGCTAAATCCTCTACCCAGTCTTTATCTTCGAGCTCAAGTGCATCTTCAAGTACTTCGTGGGTTACTGCCGAAAGTGCACCAAAAGCTTGTTGATTAGATAAAATAACAATACCAAGTTTTTTCTCAGGCAATAAAGTAACTTGCGATACCATTCCTAAAATACCACCGCCATGACCTAGCTTTTTAAAGCCGTGGTAGTCTTCAATACTCCAACCTAACCCATAACCCCTAAACTGCTGATGATACGATTCAAACGCACTTTTAGACGCCATAGACGTAATATGTGGATGCCACATTTGCGCTTGTTGCTTTTCGCTAAATAGTTGCTCGCCACTTGGCATTTTACCGCCCGCTAATTGCGTACGAAGCCATTGGCTCATGTCGCTTACACTCGAAGCAATGGCACCTGCGCCTCTAAAATCTTCTAGGTAATTCACAAAAAATGGATGAAGCGTGCCATCCATAGGAATATGACCTGTCGCCCAGTTTTTATTACTTTTTGGAATACGTGAAAATCCCGCGCGTGAGTTATCCATGTGCAGCGGCTGTAATATATTTTTTTCGATGTAATCGTTCCAGCTGATACCCGACACACGTGCAACCACCTCACCAGCGGTAACAAACATCAAGTTGTTATAAGCGTATTTACTACGAAAACTGCTCGCTGGTTTTAAATACTGTAATCCCGCTAAAATTTCATCAACTGACTTGTCAGTACTTGGCCAAATCATTAAATCGCCCTGCCCAAGCCCTAGCCCACTGCGGTGACTTAATAAATCACGAATACGCATTTCGCGTGTTACGTATGAGTCGTATAATCTAAACTCTGGTAAATGATCAATTACGCGGTCATCCCAGCTTAACTTCCCCTCATCAACCAACTTAGCAAGCGCTGCTGTTGTAAACGCTTTCGTGTTTGAAGCAATACCAAACAAGGTGTCTTTGTTTACTTTTTTGTTGGTATCGAGATTAGTTACACCAAAGCCTTTAGCAAATATTACTTTATCGTTTTCAACAATGGCGACTGCCATACCGGGTACGTCAAAACGCGCCATTGACGCTTTAATAACGTCGTCAATTTTGTTGGTATCAACTTGTGCCCAGCTACTAAACGAAGTGCCTGCTAGTAGTGCAATTGCGGCAAGTTTGGTTAATTTCATATCAATCCTATTTTATTATTTTTGATGAACTGCAAATTCAATTGCTGCGCGCTCTTGATTGGTATCGCTTTTTTGTGCGCGATTTAATATCGCATCACTGTATTCTTTTGGTACGCCCGCTTCAAGTGATCCGCGATGAACGTGTTTTATGTACCAATCGTATGGGAGTACATCGCTGTCGTGGGTATTAGCTATATAACAATGTGCAGTTACAGTCTCACCCGTTAAAAGCGTTGGGGCTATATCTACGCAGTCGTAACCTACGCCCTCAATACCATCTAAAATAACTTTTTCATCTTCATTAAGCTCATAAATAACGCCGTAAACCAGCGCGTCTTCTTTATCGCTTGGGCAAATACTGCATTTGCCAGAGCCATCTTTAAATAGCATATCAAAAGTTAGCTCGTAACCTTTAAGTACCGCTGTTCCTACACGCTTTACATTAGGTAAGCGCGCTAACAAACGATTAGATGACATATTAGAGCCAAACGAAAAATTATATAACGGCATTTTATCTCCTGTACTTTTTAAATAAGTTAAATAACAACACGTACTGCAAGAGCAATTAAAATAACGCCAATTCCACGGTCAAACCAATAACCGCGTTGTTGGAAAAAACCCCTTACATTATTTCTAGAAAGTATTATTGAAAGCATTGAAAACCACGCCCAAGTAGCCAATGCCATGTACACACCGTAACCGACCTGTACGCTAGTCGGTGTTGTTGGGCTAATCACGAGTGTAAATAACGACATAAAAAATAACGTGGCTTTTGGGTTTAATGCATTTGTGAAAAAGCCGCGCCTAAAAGCAAGCCAAACGGATTCTTCTTGGACGGTTTTGTTTTCAACATCTTTTGCAGCCTCGCCTTCATTACTTGCTGGAGGTTTTGCAGCTCTGAGTGCTTGTACGCCTAAATAAGCTAAATATGCACCGGCAAGATACTTAAGCGCCATAAATAAACTAGGCGATTGCGTTAAAATAAGCGCAACACCTAAAACGCAATAGGCAACGTGCAGTAAAATAGCAGCGCCAACACCGGCGCTTGTCCACAATGCATTGCGCCTACCTTGCTGCACGCTTTGCTTAAGTACTACGGCAAAGTCAGGCCCGGGGCTTGCTACTGCAAAAAAATGAGCAATAACAATCAGTAAAAATTCATCTAAGTATTCCACGCATGTCCTTGCTAGTTTGGCGAATAAGCTAATAACAGCGGGTTAGCCGAGTTATTTACCAATGCTTTAATTTCTTTTTGTGCTTTTTTAAACTGACCACGTAAATGCGGCTTTAAATGTTTTTTAGACACTTTATCGTTTTTAAAGTAACTAATCAGAGCATGCATAAATACCGTATGTGTTTCACTTAACTTAGCTTCACGGTTAGCGTATGGATTATAACAAGAGCCACAACCGCCTTTAAACTGATACACCGTGTTGCTCATCATCACACCAAATCCTAAAAAACAAGCAAGCGCATCGGCAGCTTGTGGTAAATACTCCCTACCACCTGGCGGTAGCACCCCAACGTGATGAATAAGTATGGTGGCCAGAGTACCAGCATAACTTGCCACTAAATCTTGTGGCTGATTAATCTGATTAGGATTAAAAGAGATACTGACCTTATGGCTTGGCGGCACAATTAAATGACTGCCTTCGCCACGTATTTCATCACTAAATTCAAAGTGCGGAAAAACTTGCGGTTGTAACTGCTGAGGTGCGACTAATTGAATAGGCCATGCATTCATACCCGCGTAATTAGTAACGCGGGTAAAGACATTGGTTGCCATCTCTTCAATGCTCGATACCGAATCGGGGAAAAACGAGGCCGTTGGCAGTATTATTTGAGTGTGCTTTATAAAAAACTCTGTATCAAAATTTTCTACAGCCCAAATAAATGTATCAATAAGCCATTGCTGCTCTTGATCTTCCAATAAAGGTACCGATTTAAATAAAGCTAACATAAGGTGCTCTTATAAGTTTTAGTGCTAGTTTAGTTTTTTTGTGTAAGTGCCCAATCCCACGCTTGAGTATTGTATAGCGGCACTGTTGATAGTGCATGGTGGTGGCTACCACTGGATTCTTTAGTTGAATACGATAAATACAATAAAGTACGATTCTCAGCATCGTAAATACGGCGCACTTTTAGTGATTTAAATAAAATACTTTTAGACGATTTAAATACCACCTCGCCCGACTTACTTCGGTCAATTTCTTGTAACTGTTCTGCTGTAATTGGCCCAGTTTGTCGACACGCAATAGACATATCAGATGGATCTGAAAAATCTAAATCAGCCTCAATGTGGCTAATGTGGCAAGTAACGCCTTTGATGATTGGATCTTGCTGCGAATTAACAACTACATCTTTGGTAGTAAACAATCCTAAACTTACCGATGCTACATCATCAGAGCAAGCACTTAACGTAATAACGGCACTTGCAAGCACAGCCAAACGTTTAAATTTTTGTGGTAATTTCATACTCATCCTTAATAGCTTATTAAAAAGTGAAATGTTGAGCCCATTATTTAAGTTAATACAATTTAGTACCTGTTAATAAGTTTGGGTTCACATGTATGTACTTATATTAACATCAAAAATAAATACGGCTAAATTACTTTAGAGTAAAGGTTTTCAGCCGTTCAGGGGTTAGCGAGCATCAGTGTATTTGGTATAATAAGGCTCGCACCGCAAGTAATAACTTATAATAGGAAAGCCGAAATGCCGCATATTATTATTGAACACTCAGAAGATCTTCCTGTATTACCACAGGTACTCGTAGAGAAAATTCATACCACCGCGTTCCAAAGCAACTTATTTGATTTAGAAACCATAAAAACACGCGCTATTGTTTATCAGCAGTATCAACTTGGTGCAGGAAAATCAGGATTTATACATATTGCGGTACATATTTTAGAGGGAAGATCGATTGAAGAAAAACAAATGCTGAGTGAAAGCTTACTCGATTGTTTAAAAACTTATTGCCGAGATTCAGACAGCTTAAGCGTTAATATTTACGACATTAAGCATGAGATCTATCGTAAAAACTAATTAACTCTTTTAGGGCGTGTTGATCTTTGGTGGGTGAATTTGCAGCAGACTGTTTGGTATTTAGGCAAGGCAGAGCCTATGTAGTGTGGTTATTCCCCATAAATAGGCGATAACGCAGCATAAATACCAAACATGCGCTGCCCTTTGGGTTCTTTCTAGGGACGATTAACTCTTTGTAGCTCGGTTTTTACTTAGCCCACTAGGTTACAAACCTCGCGCCGCGATTTTATCGCCCCTAGATTGAACAGATTTCAATCCACAAAGATCAACACGCCCTAGTCTTCAAGCAAAAAACTGACTCTAATTACTAAAAAATCCCAGAGGGGTTTTTTAGTAATATTTGATAAAATAGAAGCTTTCAAAGAGGAGCGATTAAAAACCTAAAATATAAATAGCAAAAGGGCTTTATACTTGCTCATTAATAAATTCTTCTCACTTTAATTTTATAAAGCAATATTCGTAAGTATTTTTAGTGACAAGTTCATTACCAGCTAGAATTTAATTTCAAATAAGCTCTTCAAAATTGTCATATGCAAACCTACCTTCCCCTATAGTTACACTCTTTTCATCAATACCAATTAGTTTTAAAGATAAAGATAAAGATAAAATGATATATCGCAGAAAAAATGTAATCAAAATCTGATATTTAACTAATCTAGTTAAATTTAAAAAGCATGCTATCTATTTTAAATTAATAGTAATTGTTAAATCTAGATAAAGTATTTGGTTGATATTTACTTGGAAAGTTTGTAAAAGTGGTGGCCCCTCCCAGACTCGAACTGGGGACCTAACGATTATGAGTCGTGTGCTCTAACCAACTGAGCTAAGGGGCCAACTTTTATATAACTGTAAAACAGTTAATTTTTGAAGCGTTCAATCACAGAGCGACTAAAGCGGACTGCAGTATAAAAACTTTTTAGGTGCTTGTCACTACCAAAAACCTTTATTTTAACAATCAATAAGCTAACTGCTTAAATAGTAATCTTTTTAGTGGGTATATGTATTAAATATAGATATTTTTTACTTTAATGATTATTCAAAAAGTCCTAACTTAAATAAAAGTTAGTGTTCTGGTGGTTACTTTTTAAGTAAAGCAAACATATATGTGTAAGCGTACAGGGCTGTAAAAAAAATACTTGGGGCTACAGTAAGTGCCAAATTAGGTGTTTGGTTTATAACATTAACCGTAATAACCAAGATTGACTGCACAAAAATTGGAATGATTGGGGCAAATAACGTTCCTGCCACCCTCTTATTGTTTAAATACGAAGCAGATAAATTAATCGCGTTATTAAAACTTTGTCGTATGGCTATATTTTGAGGTGTTTTAGAATGGAACATACAAATAATAGGGCTTACAAAAGCTAAAGATACATAACTCGTTTTATACTTATTTACGACTTTCTCTAAAATAAAAGTAAAAAATAGGGTCACAAAACCACTGTATGAGCCTTGTACCAGAGCAGCTTGTAGCGTAACTGACTGAGCAATATCATCTGCGCTATTTGCCCAATAAGCCCAACCAAAATAAAAAACAAATGACACGATGCCAGATAATATAAGACGACTATTCAATTAAACCTCTAGAGCATTTTTATACGCGATGACTAAATAAAAGATAGGCGTTTATTGTAGTCAAAAATAAACGTTTAAGTCGAAATTTTATTATTTTAAGTAAAACGCTACATTACATTCATAAAAAATAAGATCCATATCATAGTTATTACTAAATCTTGATACTTACATACTGAATAAGAGTATATTTTATACAAAGTATAATTAATTCTACTATAAGAGTTTTTAAGTATGATGTGGTATCAAGATACTAATCCGTTAAATGGGCTATGGTTATCCGCTTTGGTTGCCGTACTCCCTATCCTTGTCTTTTTATTATGCCTAGTGGCTTTCAAAATGAAGGGCATAACAGCAGGTATTATTGCACTTATTTTACAGGTAATTATCGCTATGTGGCCTTTTGGTATGCCTGTGGCAAGTATTGCTGGTGCTGGGTTTTTAGGCGTGCTTACTGCAATTTGGCCTATTGCTTACATAATAGTGTTGGCAGTGCTACTTTATCGTTTGACCGTAGCAAGTGGCCGTTTTGATACTGTGCGAAACAGTATTGCAGGTATTTCTGCTGATCAGCGTATACAAGTACTTCTTGTTAGCTTTGGTTTTGGTGCATTTCTTGAAGGAGCTGCGGGGTTTGGCGTGCCAATCGCAATCTGTGCTGCGTTATTGGTGCAACTCGGGTTTAAGCCCGTTAAAGCAGCAATGCTTTCTTTAGTGGCAAATGTTGCTGCCGGCGCATACGGCGCAATAGGTATTCCTGTTATCGTTGCTGCAAAAGTTGGGGGCGTTAACCTAGCTGATTTATCGTTCGATTTGGTATTAGTACTTCAACTCGTTTCTTTTGCAACACCTTTCATTTTGGTGATGATTCTTGATGGATGGCGTGGATTTCGTGAAACCCTGCCAATAACCTTAGCCGTGAGCGTTACATATAATGTATCACAAGCTTCTCTATTAATATTTCTTGGGCCTGAACTTGCCGATATTCTTCCTGGTCTCCTTGCTATGGTAATGATTGTTATTGTAGGTCGCTTTTGGAAACCTTCACACATTTACCGCGAGAATAACAGCCCAGCGCCAACTCCTGTAAAAGAGAGTTTTAAAAAAATACTCGTAGCATGGAGCCCATTTTATATTCTAACCGCAGCAATTTTTGTATGGAGCATTCCTGCTTTCAAAGCGCTTTTTTTGGAGGGAGGTGTATTGTCCTCCCTCGTTTTAAAATTTTCACTACCAGGAATTACCGGTGTTATTGTCTCAAGTGGTGCTACTCAAGCAAGTACTGCAACATGGGCTTTTACGCCAATGAACGCCACTGGCACTGCTATTCTTGTTGCTATCATCATCATTTTTGTTACGACTAAGCAATTACACCTAACTGATGTACTAAAAACATTCAGTAAGACTGTCTGCGATCTTTGGCAATCAATTGTGCTTATTGCTTTGATTCTTGCGTTAGCGAATATTGCTAACCTTTCGGGAGGAACAGCCTCTATTGGTAACGCTCTGGCC
>NZ_AUTQ01000094.1:14915-58396 GCF_000498095.1 Pseudoalteromonas sp. TB64 | reverse complement strand
TGGCTGGTTTGGCGTGTTTATTACCGGCTCTGTTGTTAACAACAATACTTTATTTGCCCAGCTTCAATCGATTACCGCAACTAAAATAGGTGTCGATCCAACATTATTAGTTGCTGCAAATACAGCGGGGGGAGCTGTCGCTAAAGTCATTTCGCCACAATCTATTGCAATTGCAGCAGGTGCAGTGGGGCTTACGGGTCGTGAAGGAGATATTCTTCGGGCATCAATTAAATACAGCTTGGGTATGCTTGCATTTTTGTGTGTGTGGGTAATGCTTTTATCGCTTATTACTCACTCATTATAAATATTGTATTTAAGTAGTAATACTAAAGGTTAAAAATATAGTGTTCTATGTGAGTCAATTAATTAAAGTACAGCTAGGTAAAGCTCACTTTAATTAATTGACTACACAACAAGCCGCGTGGGATTACTTTTTCGCAATAATATAAATTGCATGTATTAACCCTGGGAAATAACCAAGCAGCGTTAATACAATATTTAGCCAAAAGTGTAAACCTAAGCCCACTTGTAAAAACACACCTAGTGGCGGTAGTAAAACAGACAAGATGATACGAATGATATCCATCATTAAACTCCAGTAAAGTTAAGTGTTAAAAAGCAAAAACCCAGCGGTGCTGGGTTTTCATAATGCAAAATTATTCAGCAACGATAGCTAGTTTATCTACTACGTCACGAACATCTTCAGCATTTTTAGCAATTTTAACTGCTAGCTGCTTTTCGGCTTCTGACTTAACAGAGCCATTTAGGGTGACTACACCGTTGTCGGTATCTACATCAATATCTGTACCGCCAACTTCCGAGTCAAATAAGAAGCGAGTTGTGATTACTGTTGTGATTTTAGCGTCGGTTAGGTCGTTATCATCATCGTCGTTCATCATGCTTTTATCAGTGTTTTTCGCATCCATGTTGTTAACAACCGTTAGGCTATTATCAACGTCGGTTACGCCGTCTAGGCTAAGTACAAGTTCTTCAGCAAGCTCTTTGTCTAGTTCGCTATTTACTTTACCTGTAAGTACTACCTTGCCATTTTTTACATCAGTGTTAATGTCAAAGTTGTTTAGATTAGTGTTCATAAGAAGCACTGTTTCTGCCTTACCATCAATCCAAGCATCTTTACTTTCGTTTTCCCAGCTATTTGCTTGGGCACTCATAGCCGTAGTACCAAGAACTAAAGCCGCGATAATAGATTTGTTAAATGTTTTCATAATCTTTCTCCTTTTGATTAAAGACACTTTAACTAATGCGAACTTCACGCCAACCTTATTTAAATATATATATCAACAACTTAAAAAATAATAACCATAAACACTATGATCGTTGTGAGTAATTATTTACAGGCTTATCGGTAAAAATTTCTCAAGTAGTGAAAATAGCTAGATAATTGCTGTTTTGGTTAATCTATCGTTAATATAACAAATACGTTTTTAATACATAAAACTTAAGTGATTGATTAATTAAATCTTTATATTTGGTACGTGCCTTGCTTATACATAAACAATAGTTAATATAATAAGGAATGCCCCATGTCAGTAAAACTAGAAGATCGTCCAATAGAACAGGTACGTGAACAAGTGATTGATCAATTAATTTATAATTACAGCCATGGAGTTATTTCTGTTGATGCATTTGAACGACGTTTAGATAATGCGATGGATGCAACCAACAACAAAGCCCTACTAATGCTGGTTGAAGATTTAACGCTTAATACTGATCAACAATATAAAGCTGAAAAACAATCTCAGTTTTCGCCAAACTACAGCGCGCAGCAAACAAGTGATGATGACTTTACGCTGCGCAGCATTTTAGGCTCTAACGAGCGCAGCGGTCAGTGGGTCGTGCCAAAAAATATATATTTGAGTAACTTTATGGGATCGGTTGTACTTGATTTTACTGATGCCATTTTTGCTCATCAAAACGTAACTATTCATGTTAACTGTATTTTTGGCAGTGATGAAATTTACGTACCTGAGCACGTAAATGTAGTCTCTAAAATGTTTTGCATTTTAAGTAGCCTTGAAAATAAGTCGGTCTCACTAAACAAGCGCCAAGGTCCAACAATTCATATTGAAGGAAAAGCGGTAATGGGATCGGTTGAAGTAAAAATAAAACGTACTATAAAAGAAAAATTTATAAGCTTTGCTAATGAGCTAAAAGCACAACTAGGTGGTGGCTCTACGCATCAATAGTTAGCGTTAAAAATTATATCTACAATATAAATCACGTATTTACTTTATTAGGCACCGCATGCTGCGGTCTTAATATCCACGACTAATATGCGTTATAAGTTGTTATTCCTCTCACTTGGAATATCACTTAAGTATTCAACAAATTCAATTTCGAAGCCCGCTGGGTCAATAAAATAAACGTTTTTTCTAAATGGGTTTTCACTTCCTTTTTTAGCTACTTTAAAATCAGCTTTTTGTAAACGCTGTACTGTAGTATCTAAATTATTTGTCACGTAGGCAAAGTGCGCAAAGCCAACTTGATGCCCTGATAAATCTCTATTTTCACCCTCCCCGTGATCGCTTATTGCAATGTATTGCGTCGCATCTCCAAAGTGTACCCAACGCCTTGGTTTACCATACCAAGTACCAGTTCCCTCGCTTCTTATAAACCAATACGGAAATGCTGCTTGGTAAAATTTAAGCATACTATTTATATCATTCGCGACTAAGTTTACGTGCTCTAAATACATAATGTTGTCCTATCAATTAAGTTAGGAACACGGTAAAACCTCAAGCTAACTTTAGGTAAAGCATTATTTAAAATTAATTCGATTTGATTAATACACAAAGGAACATAATGACTTATTAATTGCTCATTATTATTTTTTAAAAATATATAAATTTTCAATATAGTATAAAAAACAAACATAAGTATTTAGGGTTTATTGTTTACTTTATGTCAAAAGTCGCTAAAATACGCCGGCTGAAATATATAAACGTTCTTTTACAACCCAAAGGTAATACCATGCATCCAATGTTAAACATTGCGGTTCGCGCTGCGCGCAACGCAGGCAAAATTTTACTTCGCGCAAGTGAAGATTTATCAAAAGTTGAAGTGCAACAAAAAGGCGCTAACGATTTAGTAACTAACATTGATAAAGAAGCCGAAGCCGTAATTCGCGACACAATTTTACAGTCTTACCCTACTCACTCAATTGTTGGTGAAGAACTAGGTGAGCATAAAGGCAAGGATGATGATTACCAATGGATTGTAGATCCTATCGATGGAACAACTAACTTCATCAAAGGTATCCCTCATTACGCGGTCTCTATCGCACTTAAAGTTAAAGGTCGTTTAGACCAAGCCGTTAT
Source organism: Pseudoalteromonas sp. TB64 (assembly GCF_000498095.1). Classification (GTDB taxonomy): domain Bacteria; phylum Pseudomonadota; class Gammaproteobacteria; order Enterobacterales; family Alteromonadaceae; genus Pseudoalteromonas. Next base: position 55,058 of record NZ_AUTQ01000094.1, on the reverse strand, counting down.
TTATGATCCAATTCGTGGTGAGCTTTTCACTGCATCTCGCGGTCAAGGCACTCAACTTAATAGCAAACGTCTACGTGTAAGCAAAACTACGGTTCTTGCGGGCACTGTACTTGCAACTGGTTTCCCTTTCAAAAATAAACACCACATGGATGCATACACAGAAGCATTCAAAGCATTGTTTGCACACACAGCTGATATTCGCCGTGCAGGTTGTTCTGCATTGGATATGGCATATGTTGCTGCTGGTCGTGTTGATGGCTTTTTTGAAATTGGTTTAAAACCTTGGAATTCTGCAGCGGGCGAACTTATGGTTAAAGAAGCTGGCGGTATGGTTGTAGATTTTGCTGGTGGTAATAACTATAACCACAGCGGTAATATTATCTGTGGTTCACCAAAACTTACTCAAGCAATTATTCGTGAAATTCGTCCAGTACTAACTGAGTCGTTACTTCGCTAATAAATAGCATGACGAAAAAGGAGCTTAGGCTCCTTTTTTTGTGTCTAAAAATAAGGATTATCTAGCTTAAGTTCTACTGTTTTACCTTTTTCGTAAGGTAATGTATTTAAATCCTTTGCAAAGTATTCATCAAACAACGTATCAAACTCACCATTTTTTTGCATTATTTTAAGCCCTTTTTCAACTGCCACTGCAAGCTCTGGTTTACTATTTGATACAAAATAATAAAACCCTGTTGGGTAACTTATATATAAGTTAGGTACTATCACTAGGTTGCTTTGTTTATTAGCTAGAAGCTCTGAATTAACCTCGATAAATGAACGTGGAAAGTAATCAATACGCCCTGCACTTGTTAAGGCAAACATAGCCTGATAATTTGCAAGCGGCCTTATATGTAAGCCATTAAACGCCATTATTTTTGTATCTGGCCAATCATGACCTTGCACCGCAGAAAGCTTACCTAACTGCTCTAAACTAGTAATACCTTTAAATCTAGCAACGCTGTTTTTACTTGTTAATAACGCCCTTTTACCTATGTAGCCTTTAAATAATGGGATTTTAATCGCAATAGCTAGAGACTCTCTTTCGGGGCTGCTCATACTCCAGTATAAATCTAAATTTTTTGTATCTAGCGCTATTAAAGTACGTTGCTGATGGGGATGAATTAAAACGGGGTTAATCTCTGCAGGGTATTGTGCGCTCACCAATGCTTTTTCTAATAGCTCGTTAAGGTAATCGTCACGAGCATATTGCACACGCTGCTCCTGCGCTATATTTACTATATTTACTATATTTACCTCACTCGCTAAAGCGCTGCATACAAACAAACTTACTACGTTAATCAAATACTTTAATGGCAACATAATTATCACCTTAGTTATTATCGGTAGTTTTAACAGTTATTATTGATAGTTTAAATTATCGCGTTATTTAAGCTAAATAGCTTCCAGCGCCTAAATATAAGATGACGATGAAGATATTATGTAACTGTACTTATTAATAACCGCGCTATTAATACTTATTTTAAATACATAGTACAGAGTTACACTCATGGTGCGCTCTACAAAGTTAGCACTGTTTATTCATACTTGCACAGTAAAGCTAAAAAAATCGTGAACATAAATATATTACAGGCAATAAAAAACCGCTCAATGAGCGGTTTTTTAAAGTAGTCACAAAACCATTACGGCATAGCGTCTTGGTCTGCGCCTTCTTTTTCAATTACTTCTGGTATTAAATCTTCTTTACTTACACCCATCGCAATAGCAACAGAGCTCGCAACATAAATAGAAGAATAAGTACCAATAAATACACCAAACAGCAATGCAGTTGCAAAGCCATGAATAGTTTGTCCGCCCCAAGCAAACAAGGCAATCAATACTAAAATAGTGGTGATTGATGTTACAAGAGTACGATTAAGTGTTTGAGTAAGTGAAAGATCTATAATCTCTACTGTATCGTCGATACGTACCTTACGGAAGTTTTCACGTATACGGTCTGATACAACTATTGTATCGTTAAGTGAGTAACCAATTACCGCAAGAATTGCCGCTAATATAGTTAAGTCAAACTCCAAACCTAGTATCGAAAATAAACCGACAGTAATAATAACATCGTGTAATAGTGCACCTACCGCACCAACAGCAAAACGCCATTCAAAGCGAAATGCAACGTAGATTAAAATACAAATAAGCGCAGTTAACATGGCTAGGCCACCCTGCTCTTTTAAGTCTTCACCTACACTTGGACCTACAAACTCAATACGGCGCATTACTACGCTGTCATCAGCTTTTTTTAGGGCATCAATTACTTGGTTACCAATTACTTCGGCTTTTACATCGTTACCACGTGGTGCTAAGCGAACTAAAATCTCTTGGCTTGAACCAAATAGTTGCACCGATGCATCTGCAAAGCCGTTATCAGCTAGTGCATCACGTACTTTTTTAAGGTCTGCTGGTTGTGAAAAACCAACTTCTACAGCAGTACCGCCTGTAAAATCTAAACCAAAGTTTAAACCCTTAACAAAAATTGATGCAAACGACGCTAAAATTAATAACGTCGAAAAGCCCATAGCCACTTTACGAAGAGACATGAAACGAAGGGTTCTACTACCCAAACTTAAAATTTGCATGTCTGCTCCTTAAATCGAAAGTTTATCAACACGTTTACCACCAACAAATAAGTTGATTACCGCACGGGTACCAACAATGGCTGTAAACATTGAAGTTAAAATACCAATCGCAAGTGTAACCGCAAAGCCTGCTATTGGACCTGTGCCCACTGCAAACAGTATAACGGCAGCGATCAGAGTAGTGATGTTGGCATCAAATATGGTGCTAAATGCGCTATCGTAACCAAAATGAATCGCCTGTTGAGGGCTACGACCATCGGCCAGCTCTTCACGTATACGTTCAAAAATAAGTACGTTAGCATCTACAGCCATACCAACCGTCAATACAATACCTGCGATACCAGGCAGAGTAAGTGTAGCGCCTGGAATTAAAGACATAACACCTACAATCAGCACTAAGTTAGCCGCAAGCGCAAGGTTTGCAACCATACCAAAGCCTTTGTAGTACACAAGCATAAACACAAGTACAAACGCAAAACCAAGTGCAACCGCAGTCATACCCGCTTCAATGTTTTCTTGACCTAAGCTTGGACCTACTGTGCGCTCTTCAACAATTTGAATTGGCGCTACAAGTGCTCCAGCACGTAGTAATAAACTTAAGTTATGCGCTTCAGCAGGATTATCAATACCAGTAATACGGAACGAGCGATCAAGACGAGCTTGAATAGTTGCTACGTTAATTACTTCTTCAACCTTAATCGGTGGAAGTGCTTTACCGTCTGAATCTTTTTTACCTGATGGCTTGTACTCAATAAATACCGTTGCCATTCGCTTGCCAATAGCACGCTTGGTAAAGGCATTCATTTTTGCCCCACCTTTGCTATCTAACGTAATACTTACTTGTGGACGTTGGTATTCATCAGCGCCAGATTGCGCGCCAGTTATATGGCTGCCTTCTAAAATAATACGTTTTTTTAGAACCACAGGATAACCGTCACGGCTCATAATCATTTCAGTGCCTGCAGGAATTCGACCTTGAGCAGCAGCACTTGCATCGGCATTTTCGTCTACTTCACGAAATTCAAGTGTTGCCGTAGCGCCTAATATTTCTTTAGCGCGAGCAGTGTCTTGAATACCTGGAAGTTGAACAATAATACGCTCAGAACCTTGACGCTGTACGTTTGGTTCAGCAACACCAATTTGGTTGATACGATTACGAATAATCGTTTCATTTTGCTTGATAGCGTAGTCACGAATTCCTTTGAGTTTTTGCTCACTCATCGTCGCAAAAAATGCTTTATCGTTACTGCTGTCATCAATGTAAACGTTTAGTGGGTAGCGAGTTTCTAAAACACTTTCAGCTGCGTTTTTATCTTCCTCGGTACGCATTTCTACACGCATACGCTCAGAACCGGCTACACGTCGAACACTACGGTAACGTAGTTTTTCTTCGCGTAAATCACTACGAAAATCTTGTTCCATTTGCTCAAGTTGGTTATCAACCGCCGTAGCCATGTCGATTTCCATAGTGAAATGTACACCACCACTTAAATCAAGACCGAGCTTCATTGGTTCTCCACCAACCGCTTTTAACCACGCTGGTTGAGCTGGAGCCATATTTATAGCAGAAATGTAGTCGTCGCTAAGTGAGTCGCGCAGCACATCATGCGCTTTTAGCTGCTCTTCAACATTTTTTAAACGAACTAAAATTTGTCCATCTTCAAGTACTGTTGATTTAGCGGTTACGTTATGTTGTTTGAGGATTGAATTTACTTTGTCTACAACACTGAGATCGACATCAGCGCCTTTAGCACCTGAAACTTGTATAGCCGGATCGCGACCATACAAGTTTGGAGAGGCATATAAAAGGCCAATGGCTACCACAGCTAAAACAAGTAAATATTTCCAAAGTGGAAACTTGTTTAACACGGGAACGTCCTTATTATTTTTATAGCGACTTCATTGTGCCTTTTGGCAATACCGCAGATACAGATGACTTTTGTACTGTTACTTCTGCTTGCTCATTTAGTGAGATAACGATGAAGTCTTTATCTTCAGATATCTTTATAATTTTACCCACTAAACCACCTTGAGTAAGTACTTCATCACCTTTAGCCATCGCATTCATTAAGCTTTTATGCTCTTTAACACGATTAGCTTGTGGGCGATAAATCAAAAAGTAAAAAACTAAACCAAAAATAGCTAACATTATTAGCATTTGCATAGTTCCGCCGCCAGCGCCAACAGCTCCAGCACTTGCGTGTGCGTTTGAAATAAATAAACTCATGATACTTCCTCTTTAATTTTCAAGTTTTAATTTGTGATATCAGCAAGCTCTGGCACATCTTGGCCTCGGCGAGCATAAAAATCTTTTACGAATTCTTCTAATTTACCTTCGCTAATCGCGTTACGTAAACCTTCCATAACACGTTGATAGTAACGTAAGTTATGAATTGTATTTAGTCGTGCACCTAAAATTTCGTTACACTTATCAAGGTGATGTAAATACGCGCGTGAATAGTTTCCACACGTATGGCAATCACACTCAGGGTCAAGTGGACCAGTATCTGTTTTATGCACAGCGTTACGAATTTTAACAACACCGGTAGTAATAAATAAGTGACCGTTACGAGCGTTACGCGTTGGCATAACACAGTCAAACATATCTATACCACGGCGAACCGATTCAACTAAATCCTCTGGCTTACCAACACCCATTAAATAACGAGGTTTGTCTTCTGGCATTTTAAACGCGCAATGATCAAGAATATTCATCATTTCGTTTTTAGGCTCGCCTACCGATAAGCCACCTAATGCATAGCCATCAAAACNCCGGCTTGCGATTGTGCACGTAACTCTGGGTACATACCACCTTGAATTATACCAAACAAAGCAGATGGGTTATCGCCATGACCTTCTTTAGAGCGCTTAGCCCAACGAAGAGATAGCTCCATAGAGTCTTTCGCTTCTTTTTCGGTAGCAGGGTATGGTGTACATTCGTCAAAAATCATAACGATGTCTGAGCCTAAATCACGTTGTACTTCCATTGATTTTTCTGGCGACATCATAATTTTTTCACCGTTTACCGGTGAGCTAAATAACACACCTTCTTCGGTAATTTTACGCATTGCACCAAGACTGAAAACCTGAAAACCACCTGAATCAGTTAGAATTGGGAAATCCCAATTCATAAAGTCATGTAAATCACCGTGTTGCTTGATGATTTCAGTACCTGGGCGAAGCATTAAATGAAAAGTATTACCTAAACATATTTGTGCACCGGTTGCTTTTACTTCATCCGGTGTCATACCTTTAACAGTACCGTAAGTACCTACAGGCATAAATGCGGGTGTTTCTATAACACCACGGTCAAAAATCAAGCGGCCGCGGCGCGCTTTTCCGTCAGTACGGTCTAATTCAAATTTCATATCATCCTCAATGTCAGAAAAACAGTCCAACAAGCTATAATTTAACCGCTCGATTCTACCCTTTTTGCTAAGTTAATACTATTAGCTGCGGTGAATTCGATCTCGATTAACTATCCTAAACACAAACCCCAACAACGTTGCTGGGGTTTTTAATCATTTTGGTTGAGCTTAATTACTTACGAGTTAAAAACATTGCATCACCATAACTAAAAAAGCGATATTGTTTTTCAATCGCGGTGTTGTATGCATTCATTATGTTGTCTTGCCCGCTAAATGCACTAACAAGCATAATAAGTGTTGATTCTGGTAAGTGAAAATTAGTTATCATGGCATCAACAACGTTAAACTGATAACCCGGGTAGATAAATATATCTGTATCACCAAAGTAAGTATCTAATTTACCGCCATGTACCTTTGCTGCAGACTCTAATGAACGAACCGACGTTGTACCTATAGCAATAACTCGACCGCCTCGAGCTTTAGTTTGCGCCACTGCATCAACAACTTCATCAGGTACTTCTATATACTCTGAGTGCATAATATGTTCATCAACACTGTCAACTCGTACAGGCTGAAACGTACCAGCACCAACGTGCAGAGTAACAAAAGCCATTTGAACGCCTTTACTTTTAAGCGCTGCCATTAACTTATCATCAAAATGCAAGCCAGCAGTAGGGGCTGCTACAGCACCTGGTTTTTCACCATAAACTGTTTGATAGCGCTCACGGTCTGCTTCATTGTCTGGACGGTCTATGTACGGCGGTAATGGCATATGACCAATATCGTTCAGTATGTCGAGAACATTTTGACTATGATCAAACTCAAGCTCAAATAATGTATCGTGACGCGCAACCATAACTGCTTTTGCTTTACCTTCAAGAATGACTTCGTTGCCTGGTTTCAATGATTTGCTTGCGCGCACATGCGCAAGTACACGATGCTCATCAAGCACTCGCTCTACTAGCACTTCAACTTTGCCGCCAGACGCTTTTTGACCAAACATGCGTGCAGGTATTACTCTGGTGTTATTAAACACCAATAAGTCATTTTCATTTACTAATTCAAGTATGTCGCTAAATACTTTGTGCTCAACCAATCCACTTGGTCCATCGAGACTAAATAAGCGACTACTCGTTCGATCCGCTTTAGGAAAACGAGCTATTAATTCATCAGGTAAGTCAAAGCTAAAATCAGCCACGCGCATAATCGGTTATCCACATCATTTAAAATCGCGCCAAGTGTATAACTATCGTGTATTAAGCTCAAGAAATCGGTCTAACTTCTATTAATTTAAAAAAAGTATTTTAAATATGTACTTACGCTGAATTACCTTGTTCTTATCAAAAAATATCATTACTCTAACTTCGTTAAATAATTTTAAGTTTTGGTAGGAGTACCCAGCACGTGGAAAATCAGCTTAAGTTGCTAATATTAAATGCAAGTAGTGCTGAACGACGTACTATTCGTACCACTTTAAATAATTTAAATGTATTTAATTTTATTGAAGCGCAAGACAGCCAACAAGCTTTAAAAATCTTAAAACAACAACCTGTCGATATTATTATTACTGGGCTAAATGTTGGTAAAATTGATGGTTGGCGCTTTTCACGAATGATTCGTTCAGGCTTATTAAAAACCCCTAAAAATACGCCAATATTACTTATTCCCCCTATCTATTGCGAGCGAATAGCTGAAACAACGGCACGCAGTTATGGTATTGATGCAGTATTACCTTTTGAACATCAAGACATGTTGCCACAGGTTTTAGCTAATGTACTGTCAACTCATTTAGAAAAAAGCAGTAGATTAAACCTATTATTATTAGAGCCACTTCAAAGCAAAGCCGATAGCATCAGTGAAGAACTCAAACTAAATTTTGCAATTACACATGTAACATCATGTAAATCAGCTCTTAATGCTTATAACCAACAACAATTTGCAATAGTACTTTTAGATGCCACTGCAGACAGAGCTGATAGAGCTAGCGTGTTAGTAGAAAACATTCTGCAACACAACTCTAAACAAGCCATTGTGACAATTATAGATAATGCTGATGCCGACTATGCCGAGCGACTTTTACTATCTGGCGTTACTGATTTTATTCGCGCCCCTTACGACTCTTCTTTTTTAAATAAAGTATGTGATCACGCTGCTCGCCGCGAAGATTTTATGGTCAGCTATGCTGAGTTTGCTCATAAAGTAGAACAACTAAGCTTAAGCGAAGTAAAATATAAAGAGTTGTTCTCTGCCCACCAACGTATTTTATTACATTTAAATACAGTTGTGCTTGAGCTTGATCAGCAAGGTCATATTCGCTTTATAAACCCAGCATGGGAAACACTAAGCGGGTTTGGCGTGAAAACGTCTTTACAGAGATCATTAACTGATTTTTGTACTGACGAGTGTCGACAAAAATTACAAAGTACAATAAATGATATTCTGCACGGTGGTGAACAAAAACAACAGATTGAAGTTAAAATAAATCAAAAGAATGGTAGTAAAATTTGGGTTGAATGCAGGCTACAGCTTATTAAAAACAGCCATAATAATGCCACTATTACAGCGACAATCGATAATATTCATGAACGAAAGCAAGCTGAACTACAACTGCGTCATTTAGCATTGCACGACACTCTTACCGGTTTACACAATCGCTATTACTTTGACCAACAACTTAATCGTATATGCCAACCTAAACATACACACTCAAATATCGAACATGCTTTAATTTATATCGATCTTGATCATTTTAAAATAATAAATGACAGTCAAGGTCATCACCAAGGCGATATTGTTTTAAAAGAAGCGGCAAGGTTGTTTAAAGAAAATATTGGCGATGAACATCTTGTTTGCCGAATTGGTGGAGATGAATTTGCTGTAATCTTAACCAATATGAACTTACTTGAGGCGCACTTGGTTGCTGAGGGCGTATGTAGCGCAATCGAAAAACATGCTTTTAAATCAGACGATCAAGTTTATACAATAAGCTGTTCTATTGGTTTAGCTCAAATAACATCAAAAAATTGCGACCCTAATGAATGTTTAAAACAAGCTGATATCGCACTATATATTGCTAAAAATTTAGGTCGTAATTTAGTTCACTGTTATTGCAAAGAAGATGCACAAAATAACACGCTGCAAACGGGTTTAGAGTGGGGTCATGAAATTCGCCAAGCGCTAAAACAAGATAATATAGAACTTCATTATCAACCAATATGGGATTTCAAAGAAAGTAGAGTTGCTTATTTTGAAGCCCTTCTGCGCTTAAAGCTTAATGATAAGCTGATATACCCTGACCAATTTATTCCCTCATTAGAGATGTTAAATGATACATTTTTAATGGATCAGTGCGTTATTCGTAACGCTATTGAATGTGTATCAAAACACCCAGAACTCAACCAGGTGGCAATTAACCTATCCGCTCAATCATTTTTAGATGAACGATTACTGCCTCTTATAGAATCGAATTTAGCAAAGTACCAAGTATCACCTAGCCGTATTATTTTTGAAATAACCGAATCAGCAAGCATTAATAACTTAAAGGCAACACGCAAAATGATCGAAAAGCTTAATAGCTTAGGCTGTCACTTTTCGATTGATGACTTTGGAACAGGCTTTAGTACTTTTAATTATCTAAAGCAATTACCTGCACAGCATGTAAAAATTGATGGCTCGTTTGTACGTGACATGCTAAATGATCCTATAGACCTAGCATTAGTTAAAGCCATTAACGATATAAGTCGCTCACTCGATAAACGCTCTGTAGCGGAATATGTTGAAAATAAAGAAATATTTTTCGCACTAAAGGAGATTGGTGTAGATTACGGGCAAGGCTACTTTATAGCGCGCCCAATCCCTGTTGAAAAAGTAAAAGCGGAGCTTGAAAAAGTTTTAAACAATAAAACTTTTTACCAACAATAACCTAGCTAACAATAAACATTATTAAACAATTTTAAGCATTTTATTACTACCATTATTACCTTTCTTACCTATACTTTCCTTACTGCTCAACAAATGTCACGCACTTTAATGTATTACATGTTAAAGAAGTGACATTACCACTTATCAGTACATAACTATGATGATGAGCTTACTGCTACTTTGAGTTTTAAGGAGAAAGGTATGATGCAATTAGTTATTTTATTACTGATTATTCACTTTACCATTGCTTACCAATGTTACCGTTACGCATGTATTAAAGGCTACCCTGTTAAAGTATTTACCATATTGGGATGCATACCTTATTTTAACTTAGTAGTTTGGATTTACTTATTATTTTTACCTGAACTAGAACCTTTTGAAAGCCATTCCCATGAACAAAAGCAGCCTTTATAGGCTGCTCTACTTTTTAAATTATACTAATTCTATAAAGTAAGTAATCATTATTACAGCAAGTAATATTTTAATAGCTACCTTTAATTAATATTACTCTGTTTTGGTAAAATCTAAGCTACATTGATGCTTTAAAAATAACTCAAGCTGTTGGCTAAACAATTTAAAATCACGAATTCGCCCTGTCGTTTTACGCCACAAAATACCAATATCTCGGTATGCATCACTTTGTGATGGTGTTGCCACCATATTCTTATTTTCTAAAATTCCGGCATTAATTGCCATCTGAGGTAAAAAAGTTACCCCTAGTTGATACTCAACCATGCTAAGTAATGTGTGTAAGCTTGCCGCTTCAAATGGATTAATACAACTAGCACGATTTAAATGACACGCACTAAGCGCATGGCCTGTCATACAGTGCTCACGCTCTAATAAGAATACGCTAGCCTCTGGTAAGAGGTTAAAGTCTACTACGTCTTTTGCAGCGGTATAATTTTTATGATGCACTAAACTAAACTGATCTTTTGCGAGAACTTGCGTATGAAATTTATCAGTTTCATAAGGCAAAGCTAATAGTGCTAAATCGATATGACCATGCTCAAGCTTATCGAGCAGCTTATCGCTTGTGTCTTCTATTAATATAAGTTCTAAATCACAAAAGGTTTCTTTGCAAAAATGATACAAAGGAGCGGCTATAAAGCTCGCTATAGTTGGTATTACACCAACGGTGAGTTTGCCACTTAGTGGTGTTAAAAAGCTTTTAGTAAGCTCTTTTAAACTAATTGTATCGTTAATTATTTTACGAGAGCGCTCTACTACTTCCTCACCAATACTGGTAAACATAAGGCTGCGATTTTCGCGTTCAATAAGCTGACAACCCAAAGTTTCTTCGAGGTTTTGAATAGCGCTGCTTAAGGTAGATTGTCCAATAAAGCATGCACTTGCTGCGCGACCAAAGTGTTGATGCTGATGTACAGCCAATAAATACTGTAGTTGTTTAATACTTGGAAGATTAGTCATTTTTTCTTTCCACAAATAAAAAGACCCCAACACCTAGGGCATTGAGATCTTTTCAAGCTAAAAGTCTTTGAGTACTTTTTTGTTAAACCCCAAAAGCGGTTCTTAGTACGTAGAAAATAACAATAGCAAGGGCAGCACCAACTGGCAATGTAATTACCCAAGAAACTACAATGTTTCTGATAACGCCCATATTAAGAGCACCAATTCCACGTGCCATACCTACACCTAATACCGCGCCAACTAAGGTTTGAGTAGTAGAAATTGGCATACCGGTACCAGATGCAATAACAACTGTTGAAGCAGCAGCTAGTTCAGCAGCAAAACCACGGCTAGGTGTTAAATGTGTAATACCTTCACCAATCGTTTTAATTACTTTTTTACCTAAAATAGCAAGACCAGCAACAATACCAAAACCACCTAGAGGTAGAATCCACCAAGCAATAGCAGCTTTCTTAGCAATTTCACCGTTGTTTTCAACAATGTTTACTACAGCAGCTAGTGGACCAATTGCATTTGCAACATCGTTAGAACCATGTGCAAAAGCCATACAACATGCAGTTAATACCATTAATACAGCAAATACTTTTTCAACATTGTTGAACTGCATTTGTTTGTCTGCTTTAGGGTCAATGTTTAAGCGAGAGATAGCAATCTTACCAATTATACCAACAACAACTGCTACAGCAATTGCTAAGGCATACCCTTCAACTGCGCCTAGGTCTACACCAACGTGCTTTAAACCTTTTTTAATTGTAACCAAAGCCATAATAAAGCCAGCTAAACCCATATAAAGTGGTACATAGCGTTTAGCATTTTTTAGCGGTGCATCAGTATTAAAAATAAGTTTTTGTGCACTCATAAATATTAAGTATGCAATAAAGCCAGATATAGCTGGGGTTATAATCCAACTACCAACAATACCACCAACTTTATCCCATTGAATCGCTTCAGTGCCCACTGCAACAAGAGCGAAACCGATGATTGCACCAATAATTGAATGAGTAGTCGAAACCGGCCAGCCTAAAAATGAAGCCATTAATAGCCAAGCGCCTGCTGCGAATAAAGACGAGATCATACCCAAAACCATCAGTTCTGGAATATCTAAAAATGGTGTTGCGTCGATAATTCCTTTACGAATTGTCGATGTTACTTCTCCACCAGCTAAGTAAGCGCCTGCAAATTCAAAAATCATCGCTATAAAAATAGCTTGTTTTATCGTTAACGCTTTAGAACCTACTGATGTACCCATGGCGTTAGCTACGTCATTCGCGCCAATACCATAAGCCATAAAAAAGCCGACTGCTGCGGCAATTAAAATTAATACCGTGCCGTAAGATGCAATGATATCCATTGTAAAACCTTAATCTTTCGTGATTGAACTGAGTGTAAATTAACGAGCTAACATCAGCTCAAGACGTGATCCTACGCGCTCTGCAATATCTGCAAGCTCGCCAACCCATTCAATTATTTTGTATAAGAACATAACATCTATTGGGTTTAACTCACCTTCTACTGCACGTAGTTGGCGGCGTATTTTTATCTGCATTTCATCCGTGTCTTGTTCTATGGCATCCAATTCAACTAACATTTTTTCTACTAAGGTCACTTCTCGACCTTTAAAACCCGTTTCTAACAACTCTTCTAACTCATTAATTGCTTTTGATGCTTGTTTTGTCGCATCAACACAACGATTTAAGTAAGTTAAAAAGTCTGCTTGCATTACTTTTGGAATGGTCATTTCTCGACCAATCACACGACCAGCAATGTCTTTTGCTTTGTTAGCAATTTTATCTTGTTGGGTTACTAGTTCGAGCAGATCTGTACGCTCTACCGGCATGAATAAACCACGCGGTAATTGTAAACGTATATCTCTTTTCATATCATCGGCTTCACGCTCTAAATTACGAATAGTGATACGAAGCTCTTCAGCCTGTACCCATTCTTCTTTAAATACGTGATTAAAAAAAGGTATCAAAGCTTTACTTGCTTGATGAACCTTCTTGATGTGTTCTTCCATTGGTTTGATAGGAGATTTTGCAAACACTCCTAGAAACGCGTTTGTAGGCATAACTGATCCTTTAATCAAATTGATATGCTTTGCGGCATGAATTTTACAGCATTCACAACGTTTGTGAACGCTTTTTATTGTTCTACTTGCGCTTACAATGCATAAAACGACACAAGGTCGCTTTAATACAAAAGAACGAAATAATGAAATCTACAATGATTTTTCTATATCTTCTTGAGATGTATGGCGAATATCTTTGCCATTTACAAAATATATAATGTATTCAGCAATATTCTGGCAGCGATCGCCTATACGTTCTAATGAACGAACAGACCAAACTAAGTCCATAATTTTCGGGATTGAGCGTGGATCTTCCATCATATAGGTCATTATTTGACGTGTAATGGCTTCATACTCTCTATCTACCTTGGCATCTTCTTTATGAACTTGAAATGCACGTTGCACATCCATACGAGCAAATGCATCAAGAACATCGTGAAGCATTTTTAAAACTTGGCGTCCCATATTCTCAATATTTACTAATAAGTCTTGTTGATCTTTAGTAAATGAGTCTAGTGCAACTTTTGCAATTCGTTTTGCTTCATCACCAATTCGCTCTAAATCGGCTATCGTCTTGGCAATTGCAACAACCAAGCGTAAATCGCTAGCTGCAGGTTGGCGACGAGCAATAATGCGCGTACATTCTTCGTCAATACTCACTTCCATTGCATTTACTTTGTAATCGTTTTCACGTACTTTTTGCGCAAGTTCCGCATCATTACGACTAACTGCATCAAGTGCGCTGTTTAGTTGCTGTTCTACTAAACCACCCATGCTTAATACATGATTACGTACATTTTCTAGTTCTTGGTTAAAACGACCAGAAATGTGCTTATTAATATTATGTTCCATAATTACTTTCTCTCTTAAACTTTTACAACACGCTATAACGTACTAACTAGCCGTAACGACCGGTAATATAATCTTCAGTCTTTTTCTTGTTTGGCGTTGTGAATAAAGTATTTGTATCTGAATATTCAATAAGCTCACCCATATACATAAAGGCAGTTTGATCAGACACACGCGCTGCTTGTTGCATGTTGTGCGTAACAATAACAACGGTAAATTTGTTTTTTAAATCGTTTATAAGCTCTTCAATTACTAAAGTAGAAATTGGATCAAGTGCCGATGTAGGTTCATCTAATAAAAGCACTTCTGGCTCAATTGCAATTGAGCGAGCAATAACCAAACGCTGCTGTTGACCACCCGATAGACCAAAGGCACTATCGTGTAACCTATCTTTTACCTCGTCCCACAAAGCGGCACCACGAAGTGATTGCTCTACCACTTCATCAAGTTTACGTTTCTCTTTTATACCTTGTAAGCGTAGACCATATACCACATTCTCATAGATTGATTTTGGGAATGGATTTGGACGCTGAAATACCATGCCTACGTTACGGCGAAGCGCTGCTACATCTACGCTTTTATCATAAATATTTTGACCATGAAGTATAATTTCACCTTCAATTCGGCAAATATCCACTAAATCGTTCATGCGGTTGATACAACGTAAAAGCGTTGATTTACCACAACCCGATGGACCGATAAACGCCGTTACCTGACCTTTAGGAATATTCATATTTACTTTATTAAGCGCCTGCTTGTCACCGTAGTAAAGATCGAGGTCTTTAATCTCTAACGCTTTTTGGTCATCAGTTAAGTTATCTAAGTCTAACTTTAAGCTTTTATTAGCTTGGTTTACTTTTGGAGCCACTGTAATCATGTTTGTTACCTATAAATTCTTTACTAATTAGTGTTCAAGCGATCTGTATTTTTCACGTAAGTGATTACGTATACCAATAGCAGTTATGTTGAGAGTAATAATCACCGTCACTAATAAAAATGCCGTTGCATATACTAGCGGACGCGCCGCTTCAACATTAGGGCTTTGGAAGCCAACATCGTAAATATGAAAACCTAAGTGCATGAACTTTCTATCTAAGTGAAAGTACGGGAAGTTGCCATCAAGCGGTAACGTTGGTGCCATTTTTACAACACCTACCAACATCAATGGGGCAACTTCACCTGCAGCACGTGCAACAGCCAGTATTAAACCAGTCATAATTGCAGGACTTGCCATTGGAATAACAATACGCCATAACGTTTCAACTTTTGTAGCGCCTAGCGCTAATGAACCATCACGTACTGTACTTGGAATTCGAGATAGACCTTCTTCAGTCGATACAATAACAACAGGCAACGTTAATATAGCGAGCGTTAATGCCGACCACATAACACCAGGTGTACCAAACACAGGGGTTGGCGACGATTCTGGATAAAATAATTGGTCTAAGCTACCACCAAGCATATATACAAAAAATCCTAAACCAAATACACCATAGACAATAGACGGCACACCGGCTAAATTAATTACCGCAATGCGTATCATTTTAGTGACTGCATTTTTAGCTGCATATTCATGTAAGTAAATAGCAGCAACCACACCAAATGGCGTCACAATTACAGCCATTAACATAACCATGAACACAGTGCCAAATATTGCTGGAAATACGCCACCTTCGGTATTAGCTTCACGTGGGTCATCTGATACAAACTTACCTAACTGTATAAAGTAATGACCTAACTTTGCAAAAAAGCCCATATCGTTCGGAAACCAAACATCGAGTACTTGATACATTGGAATAGTAACAATTTCGCCGCGCATATCTTTTACAGTTACATGGTCACGTTTAGCTTGCTTACGAAGAGCAAATAACTCTTCTTCAAGTACACCATACTGCGCACGTAAATCTGCTCGCGATTGAGCAAGCTCAGCAACGCGCTCATCTGTTAATTCGTTATCAAGTAAATAGCTTTTCTCTTTTAAACGTAAGCGCTCAAGTTCATAGTTGATATGCCCAATGTCGCCATTTTGTAAATCAAGTGCTTCATCATTTAAATCAACTGCGCGCTCAACAAGATCATGTAAAGTTGTAACCTTATCGCCAGTAACAATCTGACCATCTTTAATTACGCTTTCAACATAGCCATAAAAGTTACCATTTTTACTTCGCTCAAATACTGCAAGCGCTGCTGGAGTCGACTTTTCTTTTATGTCAGTTTCTAATATCCAACGAAAATCTAAATCTACGTATTCACGGTTACCCGTTTTAATTAGTAAACGCTCAAATTCTTCTTTATCGAATGCCGAAACATCAACGCCTGTTGCTGCTAAACGCTCTTTTGGCACCATTTCACGGTCATATACTTCACCAATAACGGTTTGTTTTGCAATTGACCCTTCAAGCTCATACTGCATAACCTCTGAAGGCCAAAAAAAACTTAATCCTTTCCAGGCTATCATTGCTAATAAACCTAAAACCGAAATTAAACTGATGCTCACTGCACCACCGGTCATCCAAATCCAAGGAGAACCAGACCTAAACCACTGCTTTACCATGTCGTGTCTCTCCACTTACATTGAGCTGTATTTTTCACGCAATTGCTGACGAACAAATTCAGCGATTGTGTTGAAAATAAAGGTGAATATGAATAGTACAAATGCTGCCAAGAACAATATTCTATAGTGTGAACTGCCTACTTCCGATTCTGGCATTTCAACCGCAATATTTGCTGCAAGCGTACGCATACCCTGAAAGATGCTCCAATCCATAATAGGTGTATTACCTGTTGCCATTAATACAATCATGGTTTCGCCAACTGCGCGACCAAGTCCCATCATTACAGCAGAGAAAATACCAGGGCTTGCCGTTAATAAAATAACGCGTACCAGTGTTTGCCACTGCGTTGCACCTAATGCTAATGAACCATTTGATAAGTGCTTAGGCACACTAAATACGGCATCTTCAGCAATCGAAAATATGGTAGGAATAACCGCAAAACCCATCGCAATACCAACTACCAGCGAGTTACGCTGATCGAACGTCATACCTAGCTCGTTCGTTAAGTATTGACGTACATTGCCATCAAACATCCAAAGTTCAACAACTCCGCTCATAGCAAACGAAAGCCAACCAATAAATAAAACAACCGGAATAAGGATAATTGAATGAGAACCTTCAGGAATTTTATGACGAATTTTTGCTGGCAATTTAGTCCAGGCTAAACCTGTCGCTAACATACCTAGAGGTAATAGTATGAGTAAGCCAACAATTGCAGGTAAATGTTCTTCTATTAATGGTGCTAACCAAAGACCCGCTAAAAAACCTAAAATAACCGTTGGTAATGCTTCCATAATTTCAACGGTAGGTTTAACCACTTTACGTAATTTGCTCGACATAAAGTATGCTGTGTAAATTGCTGCCGAAAGCGCAATAGGTACAGCAAAAAGCATGGCATAAAAAGCCGCCTTTAAAGTACCAAAAGATATAGGCACTAACGAAAACTTAGATTCAAAGTCATCACTGGCTGATGTTGATTGCCAAATATAACCAGGCTCAGGGTAACCTTCGTACCACACTTCTTGCCAAAGTGCTGACCATGTTACTTCTGGATGCTCGTTATGAATTTCTAATACGGTTAGCTTGTTGTCAGCTAAAATTAACGCTGCATTTGAACGCGGTGCAATTGCAAAGTGCTTAATTGCACCTTCACTTACTTTACCCTGCCATAATTTTGCTTCGCTCGTTGTGTAATACACACCTAGCTCACCATTATTGCCGGTAGTAAAAAAAGTACGACGGTAAAATTCAGTAAATATATTTAGCTTACTTTGCTTAGTTGTTTCAAACGAACGTATTTTTTGGTATTCACGTCCCGTATCGGTGTTTACTTCAAACCACTGCGAAATCTCACCGTTGTCGTTAGCAAGCATAAGTGAGTTTGCGCCTGCTAGCAGTTGTGCCGATACAATGTTTGCATTTTCTTCGTTAGCCGAAAGTAACTGAATTTGCTCTATCTCACTTGGATCACGTGTATCGTATACATAAACTTGATTAGCCGAGCGAACAAACACACGAGTGGTGTCTGGTGACATTAAAAGCTCATCTACACGACCTTCAACATCAAGCTCTGTACGCTCTACAACCCACTCAACTTCACCACTAAACATATTTTCTTCAGCAATAAAGCTACTAAATAAAACACGCTTATCGGCAGTTAGCGCCACAACCGCTGTTTTGTCTTCATAATGACTAAATGCAAAACGCGTTATTGCCGCACCTTGCTCGTCTACTTCTAACCCCATTTCACCTAACGGATAATCAACTCGTGGCGTTAGTTTGCGTTCGTTATTTGGAAATGTAACCAAAAATTTAGGTACGACTACCATTACAGTGCCGTTTTCTAAACCATATGCATATTGCCCTTGAAACGGCGCGCTTGTTGCAAAGCTGCTTACTTCGCTTGGAAGTGCTATATCAAGTGTTTTAAGCTTTTTGCCAAAATGCTCTTTTTCGACATTATAAAAATCAACTTTACCTTGCTGACTTAATAAATAAGCAACCTCGGTTTGTTCTTCAACACCTAAACCTACTATTTGTTCTGCATTCGTAATATTTAAGCTATCGCGCTTTTCAACTTTAGCTGATTCAAAAATTGGCTGTACTACATAAAGAAGGTAAAAGAAGATTAATAGCAGCGCTATTAATACCATTACTCCGCCTGCGGTTATGCCAAACTTGGCAACCCGATCTTTAATTAGACGGCTTCGATCCGCATTAAAAGTCGGTTTATTCGGATTGGAAGTCATCAAAACACCTTTATATCTTAACGTTGTATAAATTATATTTCATCAAGATGACAGTAATGTTACAACGGTAACAATAAGCACTTTAAAACGGTTTTAAATAAAACTAGCGAGGGAAAACTCTAAATTAGCTTCAAATGGATAATTTATAAGTGAACTAAATTATAAAATAATTGGACAAAGTATTTATCGAGGTCAATACTAAAAGAGTACTTAGTAAATAATAATGATTATTAACACTGCGTATAGTCAACACAACTATATCCATTTTTATTAATTTAAAATCAAATACTTATAAAAAATTGCGACAACACAATTTAAATTAGACAACATACTTAATGCCTATGCATTTACTTTCTTTGGGCTTAAAAAGAGAATTATTTATGAAGCAGTTGGTTATAACTATATTAGGAAAAGATCGTCCCGGTTTAGTGGAAACTATTTCATCGGTTGTGTTAAAAAATAATGGTAACTGGCTTAGTAGTAACTTAAGTCATTTACTAGGTCATTTTGCAGGCATTATACAACTTGAGGTAGCAGAAGAGCATTTTCAAGCATTACAAATTGCATTAAGTACATTACCCAAATTAGACGTACGTATAGAAACAGGTAATACAGAAGTTGAGTCTTCGTCTCTTGAAAAAATTAATTTAGTCATAACAGGTAACGACCGTCCTGGTATTGTTCAAGAATTGGCAAGTGTAATACGCCATAAAGGCGCTAATATTACTCACTTAAATTCAAGACAACAAAGTGCACCTAATTGGGGAGTGCCTATTTTTAGCGCTGTTGCTACCGTTACTTTGCCAAATGGTATGGATAAAGACGAAGTTATTGAAGCATTGGAATCAATTACAAGTGATTTAATTGTAGATACGGAAGAAGTTTAACCTCCCTTTGTGCGTGTCATACAACTGACACGCATGTTATTTTAGTCTCATCAAAATGCTCTGCAGGTTATTTAACGCAGACATAAAATAAGCCGATGTAAACATCAGCTATTTTAAATAATCACCTTAAAGCTAATAAGAGCAAGATAGACTCAGTAACCCTGCTCTTTTGTAAAGCTACATATCCATATGACGATTAGTACTTTGCATCATTTGCTTTATACCTTGCTTTTCAAGCTCTAGTATTTGTTGAAGCTTTTCTTGCCCACTTTCGGTTTCGGCGCGTTCAAGTAAGTATTCATATAGCTCAATCACTTTTTGATGCTGCTGTGCTAAATAGCCTTGAATAACTTGCTCATCGAATTGCTGATCTTTACTAATATCTTCAAAGGTAATTAGTTCAGGATTTTTAGCAAAGTATTCATAACTGTACGTATCGAGCGTATTTATTTCGGTTATCGCTTTAAACCCGACTAAATCTTCAGCGAGTTTTTTTTCGTAATTTAGGTAATAGTCCACCAGCATTGCATTATGTTCATCGAGTAAATCCTTTACGCTATAGAAATTAGCCGCCATTTGCGTATGAAACAAAACGGTCCAATCGTATACCTCTTTAATTGTTTTAACTTGCATGTGCATTCCTTACTTAGTTGACTGTATAGGTAATACACTGCGTAAAGCGTGCCAATTAAAAAGCTATTTAAAAACAGTTGGTTAATTTAAATATGAGTAATAACTCGCTATTTAATAGAACAACTTACAAATTATAGGTAATTTTTATAGAGCAATGCGCGGGTAATAACGGCATTGCTCTATCGTTTTGTTATTATTTAAGTCCTTGTTTGCGCCACAGCAAGTAAACAGCAGGAATAACAAGTAAGGTGAGTACAATTGCACTGCCCATGCCGCCAACCATAGGGGCTGCTATTCGGCTCATTACTTCGCTTCCGGTGCCTGTACCATAAAGTACAGGTAATAAACCGATAATAATGGTCGCGACAGTCATCATAACCGGGCGTACTCGAAGTCCTGCACCTTCAATAATGGCTTGCTGTAATTGCACTAAGCTAAGCGGTTTTCCGGCTTGCTCTGCTTCGAGGCACTTTTCTTGATAGGCTTGGTTTAAATACACCAACATAATGACCCCTATTTCTACCGCAACACCGGCTAAGGCAATAAAGCCTACTCCTACTGCAACTGAAAAGTTAAAGCCCTCTAAATACATTAACCATATGCCACCAATCATCGCCAATGGCAATGTAGCAATAATGATAGAGACCTCAGCAAAGCTTCTAAAATTAAGGTAAAGCAATACAATAATTATTGCTAATGTAAGTGGTAATACATAAGTCAGTTTGTCTTTAGCACGTTGCATATATTCGTACTGCCCAGCCCACGTAATTGAGTAGCCAGCAGGTAGTATTAGGTCTTTATCGAGCACTTGCTGAGCGTGCTCAACGTAAGTACCTATATCAACGCCGTCTATATCAATAAAGCTCCAACCGTTTAAGCGCGCATTTTCGCTTTTTATACCTGGCGGTCCATCTTCAATAAATACATCAGCTACATCAGCAAGTGCTATACGCTGCCCAGTAGGCGTTACAATAGGTAACAACATTAGCTCTTCTGGCGAGTCTCTGTATGCTTGTGGATAACGTAAATTAACAGGATAGCGTTCTTGCCCTTCTACCGTTTGTGTTACGTTTGTACCACCTATTGCAGTAGATACAACTTGTTGTACGTCGCTAATGTTTAAACTATAACGCGCGGCTTTTTCTCTGTTGATATCTACTTTTATATAACGTCCACCTGCCACTCGCTCTGAGTAAACCGATGCGGTGCCTTGCACATCTTTTAAAAGCACTTCTATTTGTTGACCAATTTTTTGAATTTCACTCAACTTTGGTCCCGCAACTTTAATTCCCACAGGGGTTTTAATACCCGTTGCAAGCATATCAATACGCGTTTTAATTGGCATTACCCACGCATTCGTCAACCCAGGAAACTTAACCAAACCGTCGAGTTCTTTTTTAAGTTTTTCAAGAGTCATACCCTCGCGCCATTCGTCTTTTGGCTTTAGCTGAATAAACGTCTCTATCATTGTAAGAGGTGCAGGATCTGTTGCAGTTTCTGCTCGCCCTACTTTACCAAAAACCGTTTTAACCTCGGGTACTGTGGCAATTAACTTGTCGGTTTGCTGTAGTATTTCGCGCGCTTTACCTACCGATAAACCTGGATACGTTGTGGGCATATACATTAAATCGCCCTCATCGAGTGGCGGAATAAATTCACTGCCTATTTTGTTTACCGGGTAAAAGCCAATAACAGAAACAACCACCGCGAGTACCAATGTCATTTTTGGAAATTTAAGCACCCAGTTAAGTAGTGGGCGATACGCTGCAACAAGTAATCGGTTAACTGGATTTTTTTGCTCCGAAATGACTTTACCTCTAATAAAGTAGCCCATTAATACCGGCACTAAGGTAATCGCAAGCCCAGCAGACGCTGCCATAGCATAGGTTTTAGTGTAAGCCAGTGGCGCAAACATACGCCCTTCTTGCGCTTCTAAAATAAATACCGGCATAAAGCTGACGGTAATAATTAATAAACTAAAAAATAATGCAGGTCCTACTTCACTCGCCGATTTAGCCACAACTTCCCAGCGATTTTCGTTGGTAAGGGGCGTTTTTTCCATATGCTTATGCATATTTTCAATCATGACGATAGCGCCATCGGTCATTGCGCCTATGGCTATTGCAATCCCCCCTAAAGACATAATATTGGCGTTAATCCCCTGCCAATACATAATTATAAATGCCGTTAAAATTCCAAGCGGTAACGTAATAATCGCTACAAGTGATGAGCGCACATGAAATAAAAACACCACACACACTAAGGCAACTACAATAAGCTCTTCAATTAGCTTACTTGTTAGATTATCTACCGCGTTATTTATTAAGTTGGAACGATCGTACACAGGGACTATTTCAACGCCCTCTGGTAATCCCTTTTTAAGCGATTCTAACTTTGCTTTTACGAGTTCAATGGTTTTTTGTGCATTTTCGCCATAGCGCATAATAACAATGCCGCCGGTTACTTCACCTTCGCCATTTAGCTCTGCTACACCACGGCGCATTTGCGGTCCGACTCGAATATCAGCTACATCACGCAATTGCAGCGCAGTACCATTAGCGTTTACGCCAAGCGGAATAGCTTCCAAGTCGGCAACACTCTTAATGTAGCCGGTGCTTGTTACCATGTATTCAGCTTCAGCCATTTCAACTACTGAGGCACCCATCTCTTGGTTGCCTTGTTGAATAGCCGTTTGAATAAGGCTAAGCGGGATACCATAAGCACGTAATTTATCAGGCTCTACATTGACTTGGTATTGCTTAACCATGCCACCAACAGCAGCTACTTCAGAGACTCCAGGCACGGTTTGTAGCTCAAACTTTAAAAACCAATCTTGTAAACTTCGTAGCTGACTAATATCGTGTTTATTTGTTTTATCAACTAGTGCGTATAAGTAAATCCAACCTACGCCTGTTGCATCAGGGCCAAGCTCTGGCGTAGCGCTATCGGGCAATCGGTTTGCTGCTTGGCTTAGGTATTCTTGTACTCGGCTACGCGCCCAATACAAATCAGTTTTTTCATCAAAAATAACGTAAACGTACGAGTCACCAAAAAACGAAAAACCCCTTACAGTTTGTGCACCCGGCACAGAAAGCATTGCTGTGGTGAGCGGAAATGTAACTTGGTCTTGCACTACTTGCGGTGCTTGCCCCGGGTAAGTGGTTTTTATAATGACCTGAACATCAGATAAGTCAGGCAAGGCATCCACGGGAGTATTTTTTACCGCAAACAATCCTCCACCAAGTAAAATTAATGTAAGCAACAACACAAAAAAGCGATTGCTAACAGACCAGCGAATAATGGCAGTTATCATAATGGCTCCTAGTGAGAACTATGTTGCATAGGTTGCATAGGTTGCATAGTAGAATGATCAATCGGCTCTGCGTTTTGCGCTCTAGTAATTACAAATTCATCGTTAATAATGCTAAAAGTAAAATTAATATACTGGGCATTTTCAAACTGACTAATATCAATATCTGGCGCTAATACAAAGTCCATTGTGGCGGGTTCTCGATTCCATTTTTCAATGGCTTCTCGGCTAATATTAATAATGCGATTTTGTGTATCTATGGCATTAATAGTGCCGTTAACCGTGGCGTTTTGTGGCTGCATATCCATGTTCATATTTGAGTCTGAACCAGAATCCGAACTCATACCTGAGCTAATACTAGAGCTGATACCAGAGCCAGGCATTTCCATTCGTTTAAAGTCGGAGCTTTTACTCGATTCAGAGTCTATTAAAAATTGTGCCGAGGTCACTACCGTGTCACCTGTCATTACACCTGACAAAATGACCGCTTCATTACTATTAATTTGCCCAACGTCTACTTCTACCGATTTAAAACGACCCTCACCTAATGCAATAACCACACGGTTTTGATGCTGCGTGCGAATTACCGCTTCTTTAGGAACTGTAAATTGCGCCTTACTCGCTTTAGCGTGAATGCTCACTTGTGCAAACATATTTGGTTTTAACCGATGATCTACATTATTAAACCTAAGCCTTACACGCAGAGTCCGGTTTTTAGCATCAAGCGCGGGGTAAATGTAATCAACCTTACCTTCCCACTTTTGACCTTTTAAGTAATCAAGCGTCATCGTTACAGGTAAACCAACGCTCACTTGTTCTGATTGGCGCTCGAACACTTCAGCCTCTACCCAAATTTCATCAAGCTGGGCAATACTCATCATTGATGTACCCGGTTTAACGTAAAAGCCTTCTCGAACTGTTAGCTCATCTACCACACCACTTTGCTTTGCGTAAAAAGTAATATTTTGCATTATCTTTTTATTTTTTTGTAAGCGCTCGATAAATCCATCAGACACATTTAACGACTCTAAACGTGCCTTTGCAGCGCGAATTAACACGGTATTATTACGATTAACCGCCAATAAAAGCTCTTCCTGTGCGTTCACCAATTGTGGTGAATACAATGTATATAAAGGCTCACCGGCTTTAACTTCTGCGCCTTGTGCTTTAACGTATAAACTTTCAATCCAGCCTTCTACACGCGGATGAATGTGAATAAGTTGGTCTTGGTTATATTGCACATAACCCACAGTATTTATATCGCTGTGAAGTGTTTTAAGCTCTACTTTGGCAGTTCTTACACCAAAGTTATTAACGACTGCAGGCGAAATAGTTACAGCACCTGGCCCATCCTGATCGTTGCTAGCGTTTTCATACACAGGGATTAAATCCATTCCCATTGGCGAAAGCCCTGGCGTGTCACGCCTGTAATTACTATCCATAGGCGCAACCCAGTATAATGGTTGTTTGTCAGCGCTTTGTTGTTCATTCATTGCCGAGTTGCTAGGTAAAAACTGCATTACTAAGCCGCCTATTAACCCAAAGGCGCCTGCACCAACTAAGGCCGCAACAAGTAACTTTAAATTAGTATTCATTGTGTAATTCTCCAGTTTGCTCGCTCATTACTTGGGGGTCTAAGCTACTTGCATAATAATTAAGGCGGGCGGTAATAATATGTTGATCTACTTGAATATTCAGTGCATCAATTTTGGCGTTAAGTTCACTAATGCGCGCGCGCATCACGTCAGAAAAATCCCCATCGTCGCGGGTATAAGCATTTAGTGTTGCTTGAGATTGCTCTGACATTTGCGGTAATAACGTATTTTGATAAAGCGCACCGCGTTTTTGCAAACGAGCGAGTTGGCTAAACTCCTTAAAGTACATACCTTTGAGTTTTTGAAGCGCCACCAGCTTTTGTGTTTTAATAGCTTCTGCACTCGCAATAGCCGATTTAACTTGTTGATCTTGTCTGTTATCAGTAAACAATGGCAAATCAATGCTAAATCCTACAGAGAGTAAATCAGCTCGCGACTCCCCTATCGGGGTATCATCTCGGTAACCATAACCCACATTAACGCCCATTTGAGGTTTGTAGCTTTGCTTAGCGAGCGCAACTTCGGTTTGCTTTGCCGTTACGGTTTTATCTATCGCAATAATTGCGGGATGCGCCATAAGCAACTGTATTAGTTTATCAAATTCAAGGCTCGCAAAATCAACCAGCCCTGTGGTTTTAGTAAACCCAGTATTTAAAGGCTGCATAAGCATATTCATAGGTAACCACTGTGCTAAACGGTTTTTAGCACTTTCAAATTGCTGCTCAAGCATAACCAGCTTATCTTCAAGACGGGTGAGCTCTAATTGCGCACGAATAATATCTTGCTGACGTGTTTTACCTAAGGTGCTTGCGTAGCTTGCTTCGGTAATGTCAATAAGTTGAGTAAATAGCCCTTTATCTTGCTCAATTAAAGCAATACTTCGCTGAGCACGATACGCGTTTAACCACGACTCAATCACAATTGCTTTTACTTGTGCTAAGCGATCGGCGCGCTGCCAAGGGTATTGTTGAGCAGACTGTGCTAATGCTTTTTGTTTAAGCGCTAAACTATTCCCTCGGCTAAACTTTTGGCTCAAATCAACTTTAAACTGCGTCATCCCTTCTTGATCAAACGCATAACCGTTAGTAGGTAAGTTGAGTAAGCCAACCGTTAAAACGGGATCGGGTAAGGTGCCTGCGGCAATGCTTTGCGCTATTGCTGCATCTTCTTGGTAGCCACTCGCTTTTAGCCATGGCTCATGCGTTAGCGCATAATTAAGCGCTTGCGTTAAGCTAAGCGTTTGCTCATTACTAGATTGCTTTAGTATTTCGGTATTTAGGTTATTTGAATTGTTTTGCGCATTAACAGCGGTGCTAAATAACACAACACTACATAATACGACTTTAATACTTACAGCGTGGTTCATCACCTGCTCCATCTAAAAATAAAAGAAAATCTTAAATTGGGAAGCAAAAAAGGTGTTTAGGAGTTTTACAAAAACCTTTTATATCAATTGCATTGAATTAATGATCTATTATTGCGGTAGGGAAATAGCTCTATAACAAGGAAAAAATTACGCAGTATAGTTGCTTTATATAAGTAATTTTTAACGCAGTTAGAGAGTTATTTAACTCGCTAGAATGAGCATGTTTTCAATAAAATTGATATTACACCTATCCTGCTATTAAGCAGACATAGGAGGGCGATAGAGTGAACGAGGTATATTAATTTGTGTAGTAAATACACGTACATTTACTTTTTCAGATTCAAGTAAAGTAACGCTAAATAAAGTATTAACATTAAGCATTGAGTTAGCAGCGCAGCCACTCATAGGGCATTTACAGTCGTTTTGTGGCGTATTTTCATCGTCGCAACAATCCATCTGCATCATATTATCAGACATGCTAGCGACAGCTGTTGCATCACTACTTTGTGCCATTGGCATTTGGGCATGCATTGCTGCTTTAGTTGGCATATGTGGCATTTCGCATACCATAGCTACAGACGCAACTGCCTGACCCACAAAAGTGAGCAGTAAAGTTATCATGAGTAAACTAGAGTAAAAACGTTGCAACATTATGCCTTTTAATAAACTTTAAAATGATTGTAAGGTAACCTAACGGCAACCACAAATACTTTAATTATGTAGACTGCGGTTTAGCAGGTGTTTTAATTAAGTTACTCGCGATAATTGCAAATATACAATATGCGCTAAAATACCAAAACCCTTCACCAAATTGTGCATTCATAACAAGTAGCTCGCCACTTTTACCATGGGCGTTACCTGCTAAGTAAGTCACTATTAATGCAATAACAAATACATCAACCATGCTCCACTTACTTAATGCACAAATAACCAGACCGAGCTTTTGCTTAAATCCATTCAAAGGTAAGCAACAATAAAGCAATTGTAATAATAGCTTTAAGCTTGGAATAACAATAGAAAACAACCCCACTAAAGCGGCTACAAATAAATTATTATTGCTAGCAAGCTCTTTAACTGTGCCTAAAATACTTTGTGTTTTGTTATAGGCGCTAATCTCACCTTCTAACTTATCAAGCCCTAGCATGTTCGAGAACATCATTAGCATACTGCGAGTTCGACCATCGCCCTCTTCAGCCAGCATTTCAATACCCGCTTGCGCTAGTTTTGATTTATCTATGTTGCCCTCTATTGTTAATACTGGTTTTGTAATACCAGGAAACAATAAACCAAGCGCGATTATAATACTTAAAACAGATAACCAATTACGCATACTTAATCACCAGCCACAACTTCAATAACATCATCACTATAAAGCATCGATTCTAAAACAAAGCTATAAACTTTCTCAATAGAGATTTGCGGGTTTACCTGTTTAAGTTTATAACTTGCAATTACCCAGTCTTTTTCTTGTATTGCTTTAGCAAGTAACAAACAATCACCGAGCACACCAGTGTGAGCTAATAATGCATTATTTATAGCAACATCAAGTGCAAACTCTTTTACAATAACGCTTAATTCTATATCTAAAATAGCATCAAGCATCGAAAACAAGCCCACCAAATAACCTTGCTGCGCCAACTCAACATTTTGCTCGCTTAAAATTAGCTCCATTAATCTTGCACGAATAAGAGCATACTTAGTAAGCTCTGTTGGCTTATCAATTCCCAAATCACTTAATGCTAAAACTCGTACAAACTGACGTATTGTATCCTCACCCAAATAAACAACAGCTTGAGAAATAGATGTTATTACTAAATTACTATTACCAGAGCGTGCATTCGCCAGTTTTAAAATACGTGCTGTAATACCTATATCTCGAGCTACTCGTTGGTGTATTTCTTCAAAACATAAAGAGTCTTTAGAAGTGCATTTTAGTAAATCAAATACTGTAACTTTAGAGGGATCAACGCTGTTATACGTTAGCATCTCAGGGCGTGAAAAAAAGAACCCTTGAAAGTAATCACATCCGGCGCCTTTGAGCGTCAAAAATTGCTCATGGGTTTCTATACGCTCAACAATCACCTTACATTTAGGGTAATTACGTTTGAGTTTTTTAACACGCATATTTGTTTTGATGATGGCTTCATCAACTTCTATTTTTATATAATCAACTAACGCTAATAATGGCTCCCACTTAATATCGCCATCGTAATCATCTAATGCAAAAATATAACCTTCTTTTTTTAATGCCTGCACACGCCTTGCAATAGCTGTTATATTAACTACACGCTCTACGATTTCAATAACCGCAGTTTCTGGTTTTAATAATTTAGGGAAGTCATCTAGCAGTGCATCAGTTGATAAATTAATAAATGCTCGATGGTTAGCGGTTAATTTTTCAATTCCAACTAACATTAGTGTATTAAAAAATAAGCGACTCGTTGCCTTTTCGTCGCTCATGCCAACCGGAAACGCATTATTTGATGAATCTCTATATAGCAACTCATATGCAAAAACGCCTTTAGCAGCATCAAAAATAGGCTGCCTAGCTACATATTGTGTAATAACCGGTTGTTCAGGCAATTTTTTTGAGGGTTTCAATATATATAACCTTTATAAGACGCTTTAATGTTCACCATTAATCCTAACACTTTAATATAAGCCGCATAGAATATACATAGTATAAATATACTATTCGTTACAAAAAAACTATAATACTTAACACTAAAGTTATAGTTTCACTAAATTTAAACCTATTAAGGAAAGCATTTGATTAACTTAAAAGGGCTATTAATAGCCTGCTTGTTATTATTCTCTTTTCCTATATTAGCTGAATTAAATAACCCAGCTTTAAAATATAATATTACTTCATCAGGGAACTACTACCCTTATTATACAAATAACCCTGTAGAGCCTGGTGTACTGCCAGAAATTATCGAAAAAATACTTAGTGATGCAGATATATCAGCATCGCACGTAAACCTACCAACAAAACGAATTACAAAATACCTTCAAGATGAAGTAATCGATTTTGATGTAATTACACTTAAATGGTTACCCGAAAGTGAGCGAAACAACCCTCAATATATTTTTTCTGAGCCATTAGTTAATGCAACAGAAATGGTTGTAAGTCTGTCTGAAAACATTAATAACTGGCAAAGCGCTAATAGTTTATATAATAAAAACGTAGGCACTGTTTTAGGTTACTACTATCACAACGATAATTTATTTAATCGCATAGATTTTCCTTCTGAAAAAGAACTTATGATTGCACTTGCTCGCAAACGAGTCGATGTAGCAATTATTGGAAAACTACCCGCTTTACATTGGTCTAAACAATTAAATGTTGATATTGCTTTTGGTCCGCAGTATTCACATGGCTTATTAAAAATACGCTTATTGAGCAAACATAAAGCTTTATTGCCAGCAATTAACAAAGCTATTAAAAACCTCCATAGCAGCGGCTTCATTCAGCAAGTTGCCGATAAATATATGGCAAATATACCCACACAAAATTAAGGGACTAATGGCACAAAGCCACTATGATGGGGTATAATAGCAACAAATGTTAACTCGACCAGAACGAGAAAGAACCTCCATGAGTATTGAAAAAGCCTTAATTGAACGCAGTAGTAGTCAATGTGAATTATGTGCAGCAACCGAAAACCTTTCAGTTTACGAAGTACCACCTGTAACCGAAACCCACTCAGACAAATGTATTTACACATGCCAAACATGTAAAGATCAAATCGAAAACAGTAGTGAGCTAACACCAACACATTGGCATTGTTTAAACGACAGCATGTGGAGTCAAACTCCTGCCGTACAAGTTGTAGCTTACAGAATGCTTTCGCGTTTAGCNCTGGGCACAAGACGCTCTAGACATGATTTACCTTGAAGAAGACACGCTAGCTTGGGCTAAAAAAGCACTTGCAGAAGATGACGACGTAAAGCACGTTGATAGCAATGGTGTAGTACTTCAAGCTGGCGATACAGTTACCCTTATTAAAGACTTAGATGTTAAAGGCAGCAGCCTTACCGCTAAACGTGGTACCGCAGTACGTAATATTGGCTTAACAAGTAACCCTGAACACATCGAAGGGCGAGTTGATGGTCAACGTATTGTAATTTTGACTAAATACGTTAAAAAATAAGACCGAGTAATTAATTTTATTAAGGACGCATTTGCGTCCTTTTTTATTTTAAACAACCAATTAAGCAATGATTAAGTCACTTATTAATACAATTACTTTAATTTGTTTAAGTAATACTTTTAATTAGGGATAATTATGCCAAAGCGCAAACCTGCACATACAACTATAAAATCATTTGTTGGTTTTAGTTTGCTAGCCTGTGGTACTTTTATACTTGCTGGTTGCGACCAACAAACTCCATCATCAAGCACGGAGCAAGTAAAAAAAACGACAATCTTAACCACACAAGTTAGTTACTCCGATCGCTCAATGCTACGCCCAGGCTCACAACTTATAGTTACCCTTTCTGATGTATCAAAAATGGATGTAAGAGTTGATATTATTAGCCAACAAATACTCGATATAACCAAGACGCCACCTTACACTGTTGACCTTATATACGATGCAAGTAAAATTAACTCTAAACATCGTTATAGCTTAAGTGCCCGTATTATTAATAAAGATCGCGTGTTGTATACGAGTGCTGCCCATTACAACCCCTTTACTGAGTCAAAATCTACTAACCCGTATAAAATAGAATTATCAAAAGCCTCAACTAATAAGCCAAATGTTGATTTAGTAAGTACTTACTGGAAAGCTAAAACGTTAAATACAGAGCAGGTTAACGTTATTATTAAAGAGCCATTTATTCAGTTTGATAAAAACAACAAGGTACATGGCTTTTTAGGGTGTAACAACTTTACTGCAAGCTACCAATTAGATAAGCAAACCATTGCTTTTAATCAACTCGGAAGTACAAAAAAAATGTGCAGCGAAGCTATGGACCAAGAAGCTGCATTATCTAAAGCATTAAACAAAAGTGCCCAGTGGCAAGTCACCGGTGAAACACTCACTCTAAATAACAGTGACGGGAAGCGTTTAGCTACTTTTGGCGCTGTATATTTTTAATTAATAAAAAAGCCCAGCGTATGCTGGGCGTATATCAGTAACTTAAATATTAACGGATTACTCGTCTACCAATTGCTCACTGCGATAAAAGCCACTTGGCTTACTTAATAAAGTCATAAGCTCTGGTAACACTTCATCCATAGTATGCTTTAATTTCCACGGCGGGTTTATCACAATCATGCCTGATGCAGTCATACCGTGCACATCAGTATCATCCTCAGTACCTAATTCAAATAACTGAATGTTGCGCATACCTGAATCAATTAAACCCTGCTCCATGTTTTCAATGCGCTCTCTATCTACAACTGGATACCAAATCATATAAGTACCTGTAGAAAAACGCTGGTAAGCTTTAACTAAGGTTTTTACAACCGTTTCGTAGTCATCTTTAATTTCGTATGGTGGGTCGATTAACACACATGCCCTGCGAGATGCTGGTGGCAACAAGCCAACTAAACCTGCAAAACCATCTTCTCCACGCACACGAATAGAGCGCTTACCTTGCATGTTTTCTTCAAGTAACAACAGATCGCGAGGGTGAAGCTCAAAAAACCAACCTTTATCTTGGCGGCGCAAAAAGTGCTCTGCTATTTTTGGAGAACCTGGATAAAACGCAAGTTCATCAGTGTCGTTAAATGATTTAATTAGATCAATATATTCATTAAGCGCAGCGTGCTCACTTTTATGCTGCCAGAGCTTTTCAATACCATCTTGATACTCTTGTGTTTTTTGCGCATCAGCAGCTGCTAATTCAAAAAAACCCGCACCCGAATGCGTATCTATATAATCAAGCGGTTTATCTTTAATTGTTTGATAGCCTAGCACCTGTGCTAACACTAAATGTTTAAGTACATCGGCAGGGTTACCTGCATGAAATGAGTGTCTATAACTAAGCATTATTTATTTTCGCCATACGCAATTTAATATCGTAAGTGAACCATAAGCACTGTGCTTTGGCAACTTACACCATTATATGAGAGTGTTTAAGTGAACCATTTCTGAATGAAAAAGCCCATATGATGAATTATCCCTTAACGCAGAAGAAAAATCAGCTAAAACCACCGTAAATGCTGGCAAATCAACACACTTTGCTTTACATTTGCATGACATTAATTACAGTTATATGAGCGCATTTATGAATAACAACACTCTTCAACAACTCGAACAACTGATCGATTCACTAATTGATCGTAATAATCAATTACAAACTGATGTTTCTAGCTTAAAAGAGCAAAATAGTAAGTTAGTAGACGAAAACGAGCTACTACAACTAGAAGCTCTTGAAAACGAAGAAAAACAAAAAGATGCCAGCACTACTTTATCTGGCCTTCTTGATAAGCTACAAAGCGCACAACAGGCTAGCTAATGTCTGAGCTGCAAAACCAGCGGGTCACTGTTGAGTTGCTAGGTAAAGAGCAGCAATTTGCTTGCCCTGAAGGACAAGAAGAAGCGTTAATAGCAGCAGCTAAAAATCTAAATGACTTAGTTGAACAAATGAAACAGCGTTCATCCGTTAGAAACGATCAAAAAGCTCTGCTTATGGCTGCGCTTAACTTAAGCCACGAATTGCTAGAAGCAAAAACGCTGGCAACCCTTGATCAGCAACATCAAGACCAACTCGTTGACAAACTCAGTCAATATTTGGCAAGTGACCCCAAACATAAAAAATAAAAAGCGCAAATTGCGCTTTTTGTTTATTATTAAAGTAACTAAACGCCAGCGTCGAGATACTAAATGCAGTTATCACTTTCTTCTATAATCACCTCATGTAAACACTTACTTCTCTTGTGTTCATTATCTGCTTTAGCTACACAAGCAAATGCAGCGGTTAGCTGGGAGACAATAAACCCCAACATACAATTTTTAAAACAAGAAAATAAACTACGCTTTTACGACTCAAATCAAGTTCTTATTGAAGGCGATGAATGTGCATTACTTGTTGATGCCAGCGGAAACTTCGCTGCGGTTGAGAAATTAGCCAATGATTTAAAAAAACGCCTTAAAACGCCTTTATGCTATTTAGTTGCTACGCATTATCATGACGATCATTTGCTTGGTATGGCGGTTATGCAGCACTTTTATCCAGACGCTAAACTGATTGTTCATCAGCAAGTAGACAAAAATTTTAGTGTGTATCAAAAAGCATTTAGCGACCAGCTCGATAGCTACGAAAAAAGTATTGAACTGAGCTATCAACGCTTGGCAAATATTCCAAAAGAAGAGCAACCTCAGTGGCGAGCAAAGTTAGATTTAGCCAAAAAACGACTTTTTCGCTGGCAAGAATACCAATTAAATACACCGCAAATAACTATAAATAAAAGCAGAACTCTTAATTTAGGTGGATTTGAAATAACACTTGAACCCCATAAAGCACATACCAATGGTGATTTAACTATTAGCACTAATAATGGCAGTATTTTAATTGGTGGTGATAGCGTTGATTGGCTTCCCTACCCTGGACATGGTGAGCTTGAAAGTTGGCAAGCACTTCTTAAGCAATACATTAATGATGATAAACTTACTTTAATTATACCTGGTCACGGCGGGACACTTAATAAATCTCAGCTCAAGCAACCCTTATCGTTTTTAACAGCAATGACTGAGCACGTTAAAAACAATAAAGAGCAGACTATAGAGCAACTTATGTTGTCTTTTCCTGAGGAAGTAATGAAGCCTTATAGAGAAGAATCTCTTAGCGCTAAATCAAGTAATTTATTTTTACAATCAGGGCTGGCTCGCGCTAAAAGTACGCAGTAACTCAACACAACGGATTGTGTTAAAATAATAAAAGGAATTTATAAAAGTGATCACTATGCGCTGTTTGATCTTATGTTTTTTGGGTGTTTTTTTATTTGGTTGCGAAACCACAGAACCAGAGTTACGAGAAGCTCCACAAATATTTACTCATTTTGAGCCTAGCTACGAGTATCAAAATGAGCCAGTACCACAGACAGAGCAACCAACTACCGTTAGTAAGAAAATAACACCACCACTTAAAAGAACGGTTATTAAAAAGCGCCCACCGAGAACAACTGATTTATGGGTGCACATTGCTAATAACTTACATTTTACGGTGTATCAAAATCGTGCTTTAAAAAGTCGTATTAACTGGTATTTAAAACAACCCAACTATTTACCTACTGTTAGTAAGCGTGCTGCTCCCTACCTGTATCATATTGTAAAAAAAATAGAGCAAAAGCAGTTACCTATGGAACTTGCACTATTGCCATTTGTTGAAAGTGATTTTAGACCAACAATTGCATCATCACAGCAAGCCGTTGGTGTTTGGCAATTAGTTGGAGCAACCGCACACCACTTTGGTGTTAAATCGGATCAGTGGTATGACGGTCGTCAAGATGTACTTGCCTCTACCGATGCTGCGCTTAATTATTTAAGCTATTTACATGAGCGTTTTGATGGTAACTGGCTGCATGCTCTTGCGGCTTATAACAGTGGTGAAGGACGTGTTAAACGCGCAATAGACAAAAATAAAAAACGCGGTAAAAGCACCGATTATTGGTCATTAGATTTACCTAAAGAAACTGCCGACTATGTACCTAAATTACTTGCCCTTAGTTATTTAGTAAAACATCCGCAAAAAGGAATTAACCGTCCACGATTAGCCTATAAACCACTTACAACGACTATGAATGTGGGACAGCAATTTGATTTTTCGGTAATCGCTAAACTCTCCGGTGTTGGTTCAAAACAATTACACTCACTCAATCAAGGCTATCTAAAAAATCAGAGTTCTCCTAATGGTCCGCATACATTACTACTTCCTATTGGGCAAGAAACGCTACTAAAAAGTCAGTTTTTTAGATCTAACTTTGCTGGCGAATACATAGTAAAACAAGACGATACCCTTTATGGTATTGCTAGACATTTTGATATGTCAGTAACCGCATTACAGCATTTAAACAATAAGCAAACGAGCCAAATTAGCGTTGGTGAAAAGTTATTAGTAGGACAACCCAAAACACTCCCAAAATCATTAACGGTTGATTATAAAATAAGCCCCTATCTAGAGTATCAAGAAGTGGCT
Organism: Pseudoalteromonas sp. TB64; assembly: GCF_000498095.1. Taxonomy (GTDB): domain Bacteria; phylum Pseudomonadota; class Gammaproteobacteria; order Enterobacterales; family Alteromonadaceae; genus Pseudoalteromonas. The sequence goes on along the minus strand of NZ_AUTQ01000094.1, from coordinate 19,091 downwards.
ATTCCAACTCTCGAGATTGATTATGAAGTAAAGCAGGGAGACACTCTTTGGAGCATTGGTCAACTTTACGATGTACCTCATAGTGATTTAGCTAAGTGGAATAAACTTTCTGCATCAAGCGTGTTAACGCCTGGCACCTCATTAATATTGTTTATCCCTCAAGCAGAAAAACCAAAAGTAGCACCAATAGAAAAAGATTTACTGTTAGATCTACAAAAAACGTTAAATCAACCACGTTAAGTTTATAAACGAATATATTTCGCGTAAAATTACGCCCTAACATAGTCAAATTTAAAGAGACAAGCATGCAAATTAGTAAAAATTCAGCAGTTGAATTTCATTACACCCTTAGCGAAGCCGGTGAGCAAGTAGAAACAAGTACAAGCGAAGCGCCACTTACTTACATTCATGGCAGTGACGGTATGCTTCCTGGTTTAGAAAAAGCACTTGAAGGCAAAGAAGCTGGCGAAAAATTTAGTGTAACCCTAGAGCCAAGTGAATCGTACGGCGAACGTGTTGATGACTTGATTCAACGTATCCCACTAAAGCACTTACAAGGCGACGTTAAAGTATGGAAACCAGGTATGACAGCAATGGTTAGCTCTAACCAAGGTCGTCATCAGGTAACTATTGTTAAGGTTGGTCGTTTTAATGCTGATTGCGATTTAAACCACCCATTTGCTGGTAAAACGCTAACGTTTGACGTTGAAGTTGTATCAGTACGTGAAGCAACAAGTGAAGAAGTTTCTCACGGACATGTGCACGCTGCAGGCGGTTGTGGTCACTCTCACTAGTTAGCAATAAAGGAAGTAAGTATGTCTAAAGTTGCAATAGTTACAGGTGGTACAAAAGGTATTGGTTTAGCTGTAGTAAAGCGCTTGCTAAGTAATGGCTATAAAGTACATAACCTTGATATAGAGCCAAGCGAAACTGGTATATTTCATCAGTGTGACGTAAGTGATGTATCAGCGGTACAAAACTGTATCAATGCAATCTGTGAACAAAACCAACGTATTGATGTACTTGTTTCTAATGCTGGAAAACATTTAAGCGCAAATATAGAAAGCACCGATGAGCAAACTCTCGATGCGCTTTTTGCGCTTAATGTTAAAGGCGCTTATGCGGCAGTACAAAGCGTGTTGCCCAGCATGAAAGCGCAAAATGGCGGCGCTATTATATTAGTCGCTTCCGATCAGGCAATTATAGGTAAGCAAAACTCTTTTGCATATAACCTAACAAAGCATGCCCTTGCCTCAATGGCTAAAACAACGGCACTTGATTACGCGGGCTTTAATATTAGAGCAAATGCGGTATGCCCTGGCACAATAGAAACCCCGTTGTTTCATAACGCAATAGATGCATACTGCGCAAAAAGTGGCGCAAACAAAGCTGAAATAGTTGCTGAGGAAGCAAGCCTGCAACCACTTAACAGATTAGGTCAAGCTGATGAAGTTGCGGCCCTTGTGAGCTTTTTAGTAAGCGACGACGCCAGCTTTATTACCGGCAGTCTGCAAAGTATTGACGGTGGCTACACAGCCCAATGAGTACAGTGCAATGAGCATAAAAATTATTGATCCACACGTACATTTTTTTAACTTAGTAGAGGGTCAATACTCATGGCTACAAGGAACTCATCCACCAGCCTGGCCAAATTTAGATAAAATAAAAAAGCCAGTAAGTGCACAGCAACTTATTAAAAGTATCGACTTTGAACTAGCAGGGCTTGTTCATATAGAAGCAGGGTTTGATAACATATCCCCTATTAACGAGCTAAACTGGCTAGACTCGCATTTAAAAGATATTCCATTTAAAGCCATTAGCTACAACCAAATTGACTCACCGGCTGATCAGTTTATAAACTCGTTAGAGGCCTTAGCTCATCCGAGTTTATGTGGCATTAGAGATATAACCGAAGGTGCTGATGCAAAACGTTTATTAAGCGCTAATAGCTTTAAAAATCTAACAACATTATCAGATACCCAACTGCATTTTGAAGCGCAATTTGATATTGAAAACAGCGAAATAACCAAACAAGTGGCTTACTACGCTAAGCAGTTACCGCAACTTCACATTATAATTAATCACGCGGGGCTACCTAGTAATTTAAATACTTGGCAACAAGCTGTTGAGTTACTTGCTCAACATAACAATATTGCGATTAAATTTTCTGGTTTTGAATTACTACAGCTCACCAGCCAACAGCAAATAACATGTTTTAATTTTCTTTTTAATCACTTTGGTGAGCAGCGTATTATGTTTGCTAGCAACTTCCCTGTGTGCCAAATAAATACAAGCTACAGCAATCTATGGCACTGTCATAAAGCATTGTGCTCAAGCGATAAAGTATGGCACAGCCTCGGCTACGCGAATGCCAAACACTACTATCAAGTATGAGTAAAAGTCGTTATATTAAATTATCTTTTGCTAGTAATACGAGTAGTTTATGAAGGTGTACTTTTTACTAATCGTTGTATTTTCAGCAGCTCTACTCAATGGCTGTATATCTCAAGGCGCAGACCCTACACCTAAGCTTCAACATGCCTTACTTGTTAGTCCAAATAAAATGGCCGTTAGCAACGCAATCAAAACTCTTATACACATGCAGCAGGTTCAACTAGCTGACAATGTATTTACTACCAGCAGCACAGTCACACTTAGCAACGTAAATAATAACAACGTAATAGACACTCAAAGCCTTAATAATCCCGATAGGTTTGAACTGATGATAAAAGGTGAGCAGTGCTATATACGCCACCTTGATAGTAAAGCAACGATCGAGCTTAAAAATGCAGAATGCAAAATTAATGAGCTATAACGAGCGTACCCAAACAACAAAAAAGCCAGCAAGTAAAAATCACTTGCTGGCTCTTTAATATGTAACTCAAATTTTAACTAAAAGATTACTATTTAATTTCTACGCGTTGAGAGCGCATAACAATCTCGTCATTTAGTTCAATGCCAAGCCCTGGCTCTTCTGACACTTCAAAGAAACCATTTTTAGGTTGTGGGTCTTGTAAACACAATTCACGGTTCCACTTTTTAATCGCATAAGTATGATGCTCATGAATCAAAAAGTTAGGAATAGCTGTCTCTAAGTGTAGTGATGCTGCTGTTGCAACCGGACCACCACATACGTGAGCTTGAATACGCACATCAAAAATATCTGCGTAGTCACATACTTTTTTAGTTTCGGTAAAACCACCACACAAACCAATATCCGGTTGTAGTACATCAATACTTTGATCTTCTAAATACGGACGTACACCCCAACGATTATACAAACGCTCACCACCAGCAATAGGCACTGATACTTTATCAGCTACTTTTGCGTGTAATGAATGGTTTAAATAGTTAACTGGCTCTTCAAAGTACATACAGTCAAACTCTTCTGCAATTTCACCTAACTGAATAGCCGTTGTAACGCCAGGTAAGCTATGGCATTCAAAAATAATATCAACTTCGTCGCCTACCGCTTCGCGAATAGCTTGCATACGTGCACGGTATAACTTCATTTCAGTACGTGAGATTATTTTTGTACGGTCGTAATAAGTATTGCCGTCTTTATCATACTGAATTGGGTCTACTTTTACTGCGTCGTAACCTTCAGCTATTGCCTTTAAAGCAGCTTCTGCATACTCTTGTGGCTGTACTAGCGCTTTAAATTCGCTATCCCAGTCAAACTGTAATTGCGATGCGTATGTACGTAGCTTGTCGTTAACTTTACCGCCTAGTAATTGATAGACCGGTAATCCAAGCGCTTTTCCTTTAATATCCCAAAGAGCGGTATCTATTGCGCTCATTGCGGCATATACAACCGGTCCGCCGCCTAAGCCCCAAAAGCTTTCACGTAACATACGTGACCATAGCTTTTCTGTTTGAAATGGGTCGTGACCAATTAAAAAAGCATCTGCCATTTCCTTAATCATAGCCGCTGCAGCACTATGGCCTAAATCGTAAGCAAGACCGGCTTCGCCAACACCACTAATGCCTTCATCTGTATGAATACGTACAAATACAGGCGTCCAAGAAGGTCTATCAGGACAGTGAATATCAAATACTTCAACGCGATTTACTTTCATTAAAATTCCTTATTAACCGCTATGGGTTATTTTGCAAAACTAGGGTCAAGTCGATACGCTTTACGTAACATAGCAGGCCACGCAAGTTGCCCGCCAG
>NZ_AUTQ01000094.1:0-14905 GCF_000498095.1 Pseudoalteromonas sp. TB64 | reverse complement strand
CAGCCACTGTGCACTACGTTTGCTTGATTATAAATATTATCGATTATAGGCTGCGGTACTTCAATAATCTCTTGCGAGCTTGATTGCAATGCCAATTGTATTTCACACGCGCGCTGTAAATCATAAAAGCGCATAAACGCATCACCAACGGTAGGACCTACCGTTAAGCCACCGTGGTTTACTAATAACATGTGGTTAGTGCTGCCTAAATCGTCTTGCAGCACTTTTCGCTCATCGTCGTTTACCGCAAGCCCTTCGTAGCCATGATAAGAAAGCGATGGCAGTGAAAACATTGAATACTGGCTAAGCGGTAACAAACCATTTTTTTGCGTTGCAACAGCAATTGTTTCTTTAGTATGAAGGTGAATAACACAATGCGCGTCTTCGCGTACTTCATGAATCGCACTATGAATAGTAAAGCCAGCGGGGTTAATACTAAATGGTGTATCGTCGATAATATTACCGTTTAAGTCTACCTTCACTAAATTAGAGGCGGTAACTTCATCAAAGGTCAAACCAAAAGCATTTACTAAATAATAATCGGTGCCAGGCAAACGTGCTGATAAATGCGTATAAATTAAATCGCCCCATCTAAAATGTTCTACCAGCCTATAACATGCGGCTAAATCAACGCGTAATTGCCATTCTTGTGCTGATACTTTGTTTTTTAAATCTAGTTGGGGTAAATCAAACATAATAAGCCTTTTAAAAACGTACATTATTAGCCTGTACGAATAGATGTTTAGAAGTCTAAAGCAGACTCGATGTTATAGCAAACACCAAACAAAACAGCCACACTATTGTGTGGCTGTTTATAAAGCTAAATAACTGCGTAAATTATTTTACGTTAGCTAGATAATCTGCAATTGCTTCAAATTCTTCATCAGTTACCGCTGCTACCATCGCTTTCATTGCTATGGTCATACCGTTGTTACGTGCACCTGATTTAATATCTTTCATTTGCGCTAATAGGTAATCTTTATTTTGACCATTTAGCTTAGGGTACATACCCATAATTGGTGCTTTACCTTCAGCCCCATGACAAGTTTGACAATTTTTAGCTGTATATAATGCAGCGCCATCGGCTGCGGNGGCAGCGTTAAACGAAAAACTTGCGGCTAAACTAATGCCCGCGCCTAGTAATAGTGTTTTCATCTTGCTCATTGTATTTACTCTTCTTTTGACGGTTAGAAAAAACAGTTCAATTGATTGCAATAAACAACCAAATAAAAAGCATACGTACGAAACGACGCTAGACGATCAACTTAACCACACACTGCTAACTCGTTTCTGCTCATCTTTGTTTGTTCAGCTTAACAAACAAAAATGAGCCGACACTTAATAATTAATAACTTCCTACCAAACTATATCATCTGGCACTTCAAAATCTGCATATGGATCGTCTTCGTCTTTTGGTTTGTTTTCAGGTTCTACATGGAAAACAATATATTTTTCGTCGACCTCAGCCACTTTCCGCGCAGGTTCGTCGTCTAATACATAAAATCGACCTTCAAGAACACAAATAGCTAGACGACCGCCCGATAACGCTTTTTGGGTTTTTTCGTTCACATCTATATTTTTTACTTTATTTTCAAAAGTAAAATTAAATGTTCGCTCACCACGAATAGCATCTTGGTTATGGTGCTCTAATATTTGTTTAACACGTGCTTCTTGCTCACGTTGCTTTAAACCACCTTGGCGTGTTTTATTAAGCTCTTCAGCCTTTTTTTGCTGCTCAAGTTTAGTTTGTTGAATATGCTTTTGTAAGTCACTAGGGTTGCTAGTAGCCCCTTTTTTTGGCTTTTTCTGTTGCTTACGCTTTTCTGACTTTGCAACCTTCGCTTTGTGCGATGTTGTTAATCCTGCTTGAAGCAATTGGTCTTGTAATGAACCCATGGCTTTGTTCCACTAAAAACTAATATTATTGCTATTTTAATCACCAACGAGTTCAAATAACAGCGCTATCGACATTAATCTATCAAACTAGTTAAAACAAACCATGATATAGCACAACTATTGAGGTTTTAAATATGAAATATAAGTGATTTTTAATACAATACACATAACTTACCAGCAAATGCACTGAGCCATATTATGCGACTACCTCACCTGCTTGTTTGCTCTGTGTTTATATTTTTTGTACTTTACGCACCACAACCTTTACTTACTCTTTTTGCGAGCGAGTTTAATGTTGCACCAGCTGTTGCTGGTAGTTTAATGACCGCAGCCATGCTACCTTTAGCTATTGCACCGCTTGTTTACGGATTGCTTTTAGCAAAAAAAAATCCATTATTTATACTTCGTATTGCAATGATTTTTTTAGGTCTCAGCTGCTTACTGTTTATCTATGTACCAAGCTTTGAACTTTTATTATTAGTTAGGTTTTTACAAGGTTTAACACTACCCGCAGCTTTAACCGCAATGACCAGTTACATAGGCATGAGTTATACCGCTGATACACTTCAAAAAAATATGACCCTTTATATAGGCAGTAGTATAATTGGAGGTTATTTTGGTCGCGTACTTGCCGCTTTATTTAGTGATTTATGGCATTGGCAAAGTTTTTATTATGTTATTGCTTTTATGCTTATTTTTTTAGCTTTAACAATTAAACATTCTCGCTTTATTAGCCCTACTACAAAGTCGCAACTCTCCCCACTTGACTACATTAAGCAACTTAAAAAAGGTGCTGTACTTAAAGTTTATGGCGCTGTTTTTTGTATGTTTTTTTGCTTTGCTGCACTACTCAACTATTTACCCTTTATATTAAAAAATACGTTTTTAATAACAAATACTCGCGACATAGGCTTGGTTTACAGTGGTTATTTAATTGGTGCTCTTGCCTCTGTTGCAGCACCTTGGCTACTTAAAAAAGCATCGTCTCCTTGGCACCTATTAGCGGCTGTATTTAGCTTTTATAGCGTGAGTATTATTTTATTAATGAGCCACCAACTCGTATTGTTTTTAACTGCATTTACTTTATTTTGTGGTGCTATGTTTGTAATTCACTCAACTGCCGCGCCGCTCGTTAATAAAATAAGCAAAGCCCCACCAAGCGTAACCAACGGAGGATATGTGTCGTTTTATTACAGTGGTGGCGCATTGGGTTCGTTATTACCCGGTGTGGTATACCAACATCATGGTCAAACGGCATTTATGTTTACTTTACTAGCCGTTTGCTTATGTGGTTTGTCATTAATTATGTGGGCTTATTTTGAGGGTAAAAATACAACGCGTGGCTGATGATTTGTGTGATTAAAAAATGTGTTTAAGTCAGATTTACTAAGCAACCATGTTTGGGTGTTTTCAAACGGATGGCAATGAAATAAATCGCCGCTGTAAATATCTTGGTCAATCCATAAGCTCACTTCGTTTTGCTTGTCGTTTAAAAGCGCCAACATTGATACACACCCTGGTGCTACTTTTAAATACTTAGCTAATCGTTCACTCGATGCAAATCCTAAACGCGAAAGCCCTTGTTGTTTTGAGAGCGTTTTTAAATCGAGTTGCTTATTGTGTGCTGTAATAACTAAAAAGTGTTGTTTACCCTGGTTATCACGTAAAAATAAGTTTTTTAGGCGAGTACCAGGGCGCTCAATCATAAATTCATCAGCCGCTAAGCTCGTATGTAACGCCGGATGTTCTATTACATCGTAATTAATATTTAGGCGCGCTAAAAGCTCTGCTAACTTGGTTTTATCCGCATACATATTACAAACAACGCCCTCTTAATTGCACACTTAAATCTCGCCATATAACATCATTCACTTCATGCTTATTATCGCAATATTTACGCTCTTTTAATTCTTGGTTTAATAACTCCACCGCTTGGTCTTCTAACTGCAGCTTTAAAACACTCGACTCTTCGAAATGCTCTTGTTCAATATACTGCTTAACCTCACCACGGCTTGGTCTATTGTTAGGACCGCGATCAAGATTAAAATTTTCGCGATTCTTTGCTTTTACCGAAACAACATAAGCAAAAAGCTTATTTCCTTGTTCATCTTGTTTTTCATGAAACTGTTTATTATTTATTTCAAAAGGCGGCTCATCAATTGAAGAGCAACCAGCAAGTAAAACCATGAGCGCTAGAACACATTTTTTCATTGTTTTTTATCGTTTTAGTTTCAAATTAAGCTGAGTCTATCAAAAATTGACGTAAACAGTGAAAATTAGTAAAAAAATACTTGACCAAATATGTAAAAAAACTTAAAGTTCGTCCCGCTTGAAACTCAGCAGTCAAGCTTTTATGTAATACATAAAATTAGGAATGTGGGGCTATAGCTCAGCTGGGAGAGCGCCTGCCTTGCACGCAGGAGGTCAGCAGTTCGATCCTGCTTAGCTCCACCACTTTCCTACACTTCACAAAGCAAAATCTCTTTCTTTATTTCCCGTAAATATATTCTTAGTAAATTTTTATTCTGCCTCTTAATACACAAAATTATTTATAATTAGTAACTTCAACTTGAGCATTTACAAGTTCTTAGCTATACATAATGTTACGTGTATTAATACTTTAGGCTTAAAATGGATACCCCTAAGCGCTCGACGCTAAAAAAGCTAGCAGTTATAGGCTTAACCGCAGGCGCTATTACACACGCACCTTATGTATTTGCTCGTAAAAAAGTAACTTTAAGAGTGCTTGGCACACACGTTACCTTGCAAGAAGCTATTCGAAAGCAAGCAATGAGCGACCTAGGTATCGATATACAATTTACCCCAGCAGGCAGCGCAGCTGTATTACAAAAAGCATCAATGAACCCCGGCTCATTCGATTTATATGAGCAATGGTCTAATAGTATAAATGTGCTCTGGGGTGCTGGCTCTATTCAGCCAATAGAAAAAAAACGACTAACCCACTTTAACGAAATAAACTCACTCACTAAAACGGGCAAACTTACAGCAAACGCCAATATTGGTGCTGGCGACGCCCCCTATAAATTATTAAATGTGCAAGCAGATGGCAGTTTAAGCGCACAAGAAAGCGATCATATTAGTTTTTTACCTTACGTACATAATGTTGATTCATTTGGCTACAACACTAAATTTATAAAACCCGGTATAGCCTACGAAACAGAAAGCTGGAGTTGGTTATTAGATGATGCCAATAAAGGTAAAGTGGGTATTGTAAACGAGCCTACAATTGGTTTATTCGATCTAGCACTTGCCGCTCAAAGTAAGGGGCTTATTAAATTTAATAATATAGGCTCAATAACTCGCTCAGAACTAGACAGACTTTTTAAAATTTTACTCGATTTTAAACGCCAAGGTCATTTTAATGGTTACTGGAACTCAGTACCTGAATCAATCGAATTTATGAAAAGTGAACGTGTGCATATTGAAAGTATGTTTTCGCCTGCCGTTGGGGCACTCAATAGCCAAGGCGTAAATGTACGCTTTGCTGCACCAAAAGAAGGCTACAGAGGGTGGCACGGTGTCATGTGTTTATCATCACAAACGCAAGATAGCGTAAAAGATGCTGCCTACGATTATATGAACTGGTGGCTCTCAGGTTGGCCTGGTGCTTTTATAGCTCGCCAAGGGTATTACATTAGCAACCCACAGCGCTCAAAAGCTCTGCTATCGTCTTCGGAATGGGACTATTGGTATGATGGTAAAGCAACCAATATTGATTTATTAAACACTAATGGCGAAATAGCAGTAAAAGCGGGCGAGCAACGCAATGGCGGAAGCTATCTAAAACGCCTTAGTAATATTGCAGTATGGAACACCGTTATGCCAACATATGACTATAGTTTACAAAAATGGTATGAGTTGATTAGCCGCTAATGAAGATACGTTCTATAAAATCAAAAATAATCTTAGCTTTATGCTTACTAATAAGCTTATTAATTTTACAGAGCTACTTTTTTAATTATTCACAAAAGTCACTCTTAAGCTTACAAAAAAAACAGCATAATGCGCTTATTCAAAACGAAAGCGTAGCTAGCTTAGAGAACGATGTTATTTCTTTGCAAAGCCAAGCAATTGCATTTGTAGATCACGCCAATGAAAATACAATTGAAAAGTTTAGCTTTTATTTATCAGCTGCGCACTTAAACCTAAACTTATTAAAAACAAATACCCTTCAACGTACACCTGAATACCAAAAAACATTAACTCGTATAGGCGAATACCTAAACAACTACCAAGAAACATTCGATCAAGTTGTTATTAACAGAGCTAAGCGAGAGTTAGTTTACGCAACACAGTTTAAACAACCTATTACTGACTTAAAAAAACAAATAACAAATTTAGAAACTAACGCTAACATTAAAGATAAAGGCGCCTACACAGATATATTACTGACGATTAGTAACTTAGAGCATGCATCTGTAAGTTATTTATACAAACCAAATTTTGATGAAGCACAAAATGTTAAGCAAAACCTCCAGCATTTGCATTTAAGACTTATTAATATGCCACAAATAAAGGGAGCCCTTATAAATAATACAGCCGATTTAAAACAAGCCCTCAATCAACTTGTGCTATTAACGCGTGGCTATACCTTTTCGATTAATGTGGTGCTGACTGGTATTGAAAATGAGCTACTTTATTTAGCTAATCAAGTTAAAGTTACTGAACGAAAAGAACTACAAATAACTGAAGACAAACTAACGTCTCAACTAGTTACAAATACTGAGCGAGCAAATATGTTTGCGGGGTTAATAATGATTATAATTGCATTAGTAAGTTACCTTATTTTTAAATCAATTATTAAACCAATTAACCAGTTAACTCAGTTACTTAAAGATATGAATAATGAAAAACAAATTACCTTATCAAACACTAATAGTGGTCAAACTGAAATCGCATCGGTAATAAGGGCAGCAAATACTCTTTATTTAAAAAACAAACAAACCAAAGAACTATTAAGTGAAACTCAAACACTTAATATTCAAATGGAAAAAATGAATAAAGACCTTACCTCCTCAATGGAGCAAACCCACGAAGCTAATAAAGCCAAAGGCGACTTTGTGGCAAATATGAGTCACGAGCTTCGCACACCAATGAACGGCATACTCGGTATGTTACAACTTTTACAAAGTAGCGCCCTACCCTCAAGACAAAAGCATTATGTTGATAAAGCATTTTCAAGTGCTTATAACTTATTGCATATTTTAAATAATATTTTAGATTTTTCTAAACTTGAATCAGAAAAGGTACAACTAGAGACCATTCCATTTACGCTGCATACTATTATTTCAAATGCACAAAACCTCTTTTCAGCCAGTGCAAAACAAAAAGGACTAGCCCTTAACTTTACTTTACACGTAGATACAAGTTTAGAACTTATAGGCGACCCATTACATCTAAGCCAAATTATTAATAACTGTATTGGTAATGCTATAAAATTTACAGAGCACGGCGAAGTATCTTTAATAGTAGAAGCATCATCTCAGCATAAAAAAACAATAAATTTACGCTTTACAATAAAAGATACCGGTATAGGGATGACTGATGAGCAGTCAAAACGGGTGTTTCAATCATTTTCTCAAGGTGACTCAAGCACAACCAGAAAATACGGTGGTACTGGGCTGGGCTTAACCATAAGCAAGCAATTAACCACGTTACTTGGTGGAGATATACAGGTAAGAAGTGCATTAAATCAAGGCAGTGAATTTTTCTTTACTCTACCTTTTGTACTGTCGGAGCAACAAGCTCTTAAAAAACATGCTTTATTAATTAGCCCCAGTAGCGAGCAAATTAATAAATTAATGGACTTATTAAGCAGCACAAATATAACAACCGAAACAACGCAAGAACCGCTAAGGGCGATTGCTAAAATATCTCAACCTAACAACCCTTTTAGTATTGTTATTATGTCGCTTGAGAAAAAAGAGTTAAAAGATAATTTTATTTTACAGCAACTAGAAACACAAAATAAAAGCACTGAAAATAAACTGCTACTGATATTGCTTATCAGTGATGAAGAACATCCCGAGCAACTCCCTAAAAATAATAATAATATAGATATTACTGTTATTGGAAATATACATACAGAAACACAACTTTTAGAAAAGTTGTCTCCAAAAGCACCTAAAACTGAAAGCATACAATCTTTTCCTCAGTTTTCGGGTTTTAGTGCACTTATTGTTGACGATAACAAAATAAATCAAGAAATAATGGCAGCACTTTTAACAAAGTTAGATATGAATGTCATTATTGCAAATGATGGGGCTGAATCACTAAAGCTTGCTGATGAAAATGATTTTGATATTATTTTTATGGATATTCAAATGCCGATAATGGATGGGCTTGAAGCAACAAGAACCCTGCGTAGCAGAGGTTACACAACACCAATTATAGCAATTACTGCAGCAGCACATACAAACGATAAAAAAGCGGCCTTAAGAGCTGGTATGGATGACTTTTTAGCTAAACCTATTATTTTTAACCTGCTATATCAAAGCATAGGAAAGTACTTGCTAAGTAATCGCACTTTAAGCACCATTAATTTACCTTTTGCAAAAGAGAATTTAGATAATAATGATGAACTACTAGAAAAATTATTTGCTAAATTTATTAAAGATTACAGTAACTTTGCAAATGAAACCGAAGAGCTAATAAAGAATAATGAAATAAATAATCTTACGCGCCTACTGCATACGTTAAAAGGAATAGCCGGTACGTTAGGGCTTGAGCTATTAGAGCAAAGCGCAATAAAAGTAGAGAAAAAATTAGTAAATGAAAAAATAATTGAATTAGATAGCTTTAATGAACAACTAATATTAACACTCTACGCAGTTAAACAATTTTTAGTAACGAAAAACTTTCAGAATGAGAGTAAACAATTAGGCGATCAAAAAGAGGATATTTCAGCGATTGATGAAATCTACTCATTAGCCTTAACATCTCGACCAATACCTAATAGTTTGATTAGGCAATTAGAAATGAATCAATATGATAGGGAGCATCCCTTATTTAAACTTAAAGAAGCAATTGATTGCTTCAATTACCATTTAGTTATAGAGCTTATTGATCAGTATAGAAATAATAATAAAAACTAGACAATTATTACCAATCTGAACTAGATTTAACACGCATTGAACAGAAAAAGGATTAAAAGTGCATTCAACGTATATCGCTAATAGCAATAAATTAAAAGATGAGCAAAGGCAAAAGCCTTTAATTCTTATTGTTGATGACGAACCTAGTAATTTACACGTATTAGTTGAAGGGCTTTTAACTGATTACGATGTACGTGTTTCTACCAGTGGTGAGCAAGCTTTAATATTTGTAGAGTCAACACGCCCCGATTTAATTTTGCTTGATATTATGATGCCAGGCATGGATGGCTACGAAGTATGTAACAAATTAAAAGCTAAACAAAACACTAAAGGCATCCCGGTAATATTTGTAACTGCTTTAACTGAAGAAGGGGCTGAAGAAAAAGGCTTTGCAATGGGCGCTATTGACTACATCCATAAGCCTTACAAACTAGCACTGGTAAGAGCGCGTATTCGCACGCATATAACAGCTCAAGGGATGCTAGACCGCCTCATTGAAAAAAACTTTGACCTACACGACAAGCTTCTCGAAATAGAATCTCTAGCACAAGAATTGACCCAACGAGAAGAAGAATTAAAACTACTTTCCTCTAAGCAACAGTTATTTTACCAGGCTTTAACAGGTACAGCTGACGGTGTAGTAATAACAGATAGCGATGGTAAAATAATTGCCGTTAACCCTTCTTTTTGTCGAATTACAGGATACTGTGAAGCTGACTCTTTAAAAATGCAATTACACGATATTAAGCAAAACAATCATCCTAGTATTAGTTTTGACCAAGTGTGGGGTCATGCAAGCAAAGCCGGTTACTGGAGTGGCGAACTTGTTACAAGACGAAAAAATGGCGAACTATATCCAGAGCTTTTAACACTAACAATGGTTAAAGGTGAGCAAGACACTAACGTACACTACATTGGTGTATTTAGTGATATATCGAGTGTTAAAATAACTCAAGAGCGTATTGATTATTTAACATGGCATGATGAGCTAACAGGTTTACCTAATCGAAATGGCTTTTTAAAGCAATTAGAGCAACAGCTTCAAACCTGCAATACGGATAAAACCTACGCTTATATTTATATTATCGATATTGATAGCTTTCACTCAATAAATGATGGTTTAGGGCTCCTTGCAGGAGATAATATACTTAAAGACCTTACTAAACGTATTCATACCCATATTGATAAAAAAGATGTTATTGCTCGTTTAGGGAGTGATGAATTTGCAACACTGTGTATTGTAGATAAAGGAATTGGCAGAGCTAGAGCCCAAACAATTGCAGAGCGAAAAGCCCAAGAGTTACTTATAGCAATAAATCACCCGTTTATAGTTAATGAGCAAGAAGTAAGCTTGACGGTAAGTATTGGCACTTATATTTTTCCGCGTGAGGATCAATGGGAAAGTGCTATAGAAACAATTAGAAATTGTGAAGCCGCGTGTTACAAGGCAAAAGAAAAAGGGGGAAATAGAATCACCTTTTTCGATACCTCATTTGGTGAGCAAGCAAAACGTCGCTTTGAAATAGAGCAAGATTTACGCAAAGCAATTGCACAAAATGAGTTGTCTCTGTATTTGCAGTCGCAATTTGATCGCAATCAAGAACTTAAAGGTGCTGAAGTTTTACTACGCTGGGAGCATCCTCAAAAAGGGTTTATAAGCCCTGGTGAGTTTATATCTATTGCTGAAGAATCCGATATTATTTACGACCTAGATTGCTGGGTCAGCTCCAATGCACTTAAAATACTGGCTAAACTTGGGGAAACCCATCCACATTTAAATTTATCTATAAATATTAGTGGCAGACATTTTCATGAGGCACGCTTTTTAACATTTATCAGCCAACAAATTAAACAACACGGAATTAATCCTCAACAGCTTACAATTGAGATTATTGAAGGTACTCTTTTAAATCATATGGAGGCTGCAATTGAGGCTGTTCACCTTCTTAAAAAGTTAGGTGTTAGAGTATCTATAGACGATTTTGGTACAGGTTATTCAAGCTTAACCTATCTGAAACAACTGCCGATACAAGAACTTAAGATTGACCGCTCATTTGTATTAGAAGCACCAACTGATAATAACGATAAGTTAATTGTTGATATGATTGTGAGTTTAGGTCGTTTATTTGAATTAGACGTTGTTGCTGAAGGGGTAGAAAATAAATCGCACTTTGATTTATTACAAGAATATCCTGAGGTTATATTGCAAGGTTACTATTTGCATAAACCAGAGCCGGCAAATGATTGGCTCGAAAAACTAAAGTAATAAGCAATGGCTAAACTATTAGCCATTAAAATAGAAAAGCCGAGCATAGCTCGGCTTTTTAGTTTAATTTTATACTATTAACTTATTCGCGTACTTGGCCTTCACCATTCACTAAGTACTTTTCAGTTGTTAGTGATTCAAGACCCATTGGTCCGTAAGCATGAAGCTTAGAGGTTGCGATACCAATCTCGGCACCTAAACCTAACTGTGAGCCATCTGAGAAGCGTGAAGATGTATTAACCATAACTACTGATGCATCAACACTACGTTGAAATAACTCTGCTGCAGTTTGGTTTTTAGTACAAATTACTTCAGTGTGGTTTGAGCCAAATTGAGCAATATGCTCTACCGCTGCTGTAAAGCTTGGTACTACACGAATAGCGATTTCTAAATCTAGGTATTCTTCACCAAATTCATCATCAGCTAATACTGTTGCGTTATCAAAATACTTAGCTGCTTGGCTATCTGCATTTATTTTTACACCCTCTTGGCGTAATACCACGGCACACAGATTTAAAAACTCATCAGCAACATCTTGGTGAACAACTAAGCCTTCAAGCGCATTACATACGCCTGTACGCTGTGTTTTACCATTAAGTAATAAGTTAATTGCCACTTCTAAATCAGCGTCCTTATCTACATACAAATGACAAACACCTTTGTAATGCTGGATCACTGGAATAGTACTGTTTTCAGTTACAAAATTAATTAAACCTTCGCCGCCGCGCGGTATTATTAAGTCAATACTCTCACGTTGCTGCATTAATTCCATTAATAGTGCACGGTCTGGATCGGGTATTACCGAGATAAGCGCTAAAGGTAAATTGTGTTTTTCAAGCACGCTATGCATTACGCTCGCGATTGCTTGTGAACTTTTAAGCGCTTCTTTACCGCCACGTAAAATAACACTATTACCTGATTTGAAACACAATGCGCCGGCATCCGCTGTTACATTTGGACGCGCTTCATAAATCATACAAACTACGCCTAGTGGTACACGCATTTTACGAATTTTAATACCATTTGGACGTTCTGTGATATCACGCAGTTGACCAACTGGATCATCAAGGCTAACTATAACTTCAATGCCTTGCGCCATTGACTCAATACGCTCGTCGTTTAGTGTTAAACGATCAATCATTGCTGCTGGTAAACCGTTGTCGCGAGCAGCGCTTAAATCACTTTCGTTTTCTTTAATTATAAATGCTTTTTGAGCTCTAAGTGCTGCTGCTATCTCTGTTAATACTTGATCTTTTGTCTCGGTATCGAGTAAAGCAAGTGTTAATGCAGCTTTAGCTGCCTGACGTGAAATGTCTGTAATTAAGCTCATGACTTCTCCAATAATGCGATATATTTCTCAGATATTACAGGTCCAATTGAATCCTGCATTTTTTCACTGAATTCACTTTGTTCGTTGTCTGCAATAAAGTTCAACAAACAACTACTATAATTTGCGGTCGCTTTCGCTAACCGAGTGCCATCTTCACTACGAACTAAAATAGTGTCACCAACGGCAAACTCGCCGTGTACTTCCATTATTTCATCGCCGCGAATACAGCCTGTTTCACCTTCTAATGATTCATCAAATGATCCATCAACAACAACTTCGCCTTGCTCGTTTGCTGTGTGTGTCATCCAATGAACAGAATCTTGCATTGGTTTTTCGTATGGTAAGAATATACTACCAGGGTTTTCGCCAGCTAATAGTTGTGTAAATGTTTCTTCTTTAAAACCATTTATAATATATGTTGCGATACCATGTGAAGTCGCTTTTTCTGCAGCTTCTATTTTGGTTTTCATACCGCCCGTGCCTACTGAACTTGTAGCACATCCTGCCATAGCATAAATAGATTCATCAATTGATTTTATTTCAGGCAATAGCACTGCATCATCATGTAAATTTGGATTTTTATCGTATAACCCATCAACATCTGAAAATATTAATAATGCATCTGCATCTGCCGCAGCTGCTACCATCGCTGATAAATTATCGTTGTCACCTACTTTTAGATCATCGGTCGTTACAGCATCATTTTCATTAATGATAGGTAATACACCGTGCTCTAGTAAGGTAAATACGGTTTCGCGAATACTCTGATAGCGGTCATGGTCACGTAAATCACCATGAGTTAGTAATAATTGCGCTGAAGGAAAATCAAAAAAGCGATCCCACATTGCCATCATTTCAGTTTGACCTGCCGCCGCCATTGCTTTTTTCATAACAACAGTACGTGGTTTATCCGATGGGAATAAGTGTGCGCCTGCAGCTACAGAACCCGATGAAACTAAAATAACTTCAATACCACGGGCACGACAACGAACAATAAACTGTGCGATAGTTAGTAAATAGCGTGAACGACAGCCATCTTGATCTGGTGCAATTAAAGCACTACCTACTTTAAGTACAATACGTCGCCAATTTAACTTTTGCATAAGAGCTCAACTTTCCATTTTATCTGCGCTCATCTTTACTCGATAAGCTAAAACTAGGTAGCTACGTATAAAACATAGCTTCGAATTTGTCTTGTCATTTAGGCAACACTTTTTTACGCACGCGAAAAGGCCATATCTAAAACCATGGTTGTAGATTTAAGCTCGAGTATAAAGTAGCAACAACTCAATAAAATTGAGCGGTACTAAATCAGAAAATTTAAAAAGTGTTGTTTATGCATCGCTGTAAAAAGCTGTGTGAAGCTTTTCTATTAACAACATACATAGAGCCTCTAAAGTCTGATACACCGACAGATAGGGTGAAGACTTAAGGACCGAGATTTAACCGCCACGATGGGGATTAAATATTGAAAGGTAATAGTTCAACTCAAACCTTTGCTTACTTAAAAAATTAAATAAACTTGTTTAGCAAAACCATACCAAAGAGTTCGGTAAATGACATTTTGAGTATTCAAACTCAAATTTAACTGTTACTGCATGATTATAAGGTTTAAATATGACGCTAACATTAACGAGTCATTATTTAATAACAATAAACATACTTAGATAACTAATTGTTTGAACACGAAGTATAATACGTCATTTTGGGGTGTAAGATCAAGGCTAAAATTTAAACGGCATTGGTAATATTGTTTAAAACCTCTATTTTTATCCTTTATAATCAAAATATTAAGTTCCTTTTATGCGCTTTAATAAGGCTCTTCGGTACTTTAGCAATAATTAAAGCTCACTAATCTTTTATAAGCAGCTAAAATTCATTAGTAATATTTGAGTTTCACGTGTATACCCCTGTACTAATAATTAACAAAAGTTATACTTTAAAATATCGTCATAAATAAGGAATTCTTAATCTATGTCAGCAATTTATATAGCCGGTATCGCACTTTGCTCTGTGCTTGCTCAATGGGTAGCATGGGCGTTTAAAGTGCCTGCTATTCTTTTTTTATTGCTTACGGGACTGTTATTAGGGCCATTTAGTGGCGTATTAGACCCAGATGCACTTTTAGGAGACTTACTGTTTCCAATTGTATCTTTAAGTGTTGCGGTGATCCTGTTTGAAGGTTCACTCACATTACATTTTCGAGAATTAAAAGGCATTGGTAAAGTTGTTAGAAACCTCTGCTCTATCGGTATGCTTACTACCTGTATTGTTGTTAGCCTAAGTGCTTATTGGCTA
>NZ_AUTQ01000093.1 GCF_000498095.1 Pseudoalteromonas sp. TB64 | reverse complement strand
AAGCCATTCAGTTTGTAACTGGTCACTGTAAAAAAGACGGTCAAGAACTTGATTGGCAATCACTGGCTAAGCCTAATCAAACGCTTGCTATATATATGGGCGTAATTAAATCGCCACATATACAAACAGAGCTTTTAAAGCATGGTCGAAAAGCCGACACACCTGTTGCTGTTATTGAAAATGGCACACGTAAAAATCAGCGTGTTGTAACAGGGCAACTAGGCGAACTTGCCGACTTAATTGAACGCAATAACATTATATCGCCTGCGCTACTCATTATTGGTGAAGTAGCCGCCCTACACTCGCAACTCGCGTGGTTTGGGCAAAACGAGCAAACAAGTAGCTTTGCACAGCCGCTTACAGATGTATCAAGCACTCAATCTAACTAAATGCATTAATATACTTTAACCTGACCTTTAAATAGTAAACTAATTAGTCAAAGGTCAGGTTAGTTAAACTGCAAAATAACTGTTCCATTGGCTAAAAATGCAAACCTGCATATAAAATAACTAAAAATAATTTAGATAGAAGTAAAACCCGCTAGACCAATCGGTTACTCAACTGATAACGTAT
Organism: Pseudoalteromonas sp. TB64; assembly: GCF_000498095.1. GTDB lineage: Bacteria > Pseudomonadota > Gammaproteobacteria > Enterobacterales > Alteromonadaceae > Pseudoalteromonas. The sequence goes on along the minus strand of NZ_AUTQ01000093.1, from coordinate 22,051 downwards.
CTAAAACAAAACCATACATAGGTTAACCCCATGAACCAAACCGAACTGCTAGAAGAAACCCTAATACTTGCCCGCAAAGCAGGCCAAGCCATAATGGGTATTTACGAAAAAGATTTTAACGTTGAATACAAAGCCGATGAAAGCCCTGTAACCGACGCCGATTTAGCAGCTCATAAAATAATTATTGCTGGGTTGCATCAGCTCACTCCCGACATTCCTGTATTAAGTGAAGAAAGTGCTGATATAAGCTGGGATGTACGCCAAACATGGAAAAGCTACTGGTTAGTCGATCCAATAGACGGTACTAAAGAGTTTATTAAAAAGAATGGCGAATTTACCGTAAATATAGCTTTAATCGAAAACGGTATTCCTATTTTAGCCGTAGTCGATGCTCCCGCTCTTGGCGTATCGTACATAGCCGCAGAGGCTATTGGTGCATTTAAAGATAAAGGCGATGAGCGAATAGAGCTAAAAGTTACTACCAAACCTAACAAAGGGTTAATACGTGTTGTAGGCAGTCGCTCGCATCCATCACCCGATTTAGCCGAGTTTGTAAAACGCTTTGACGATGTTGAAATGGTGTCAAAAGGCAGCTCACTAAAACTGTGTTTAGTCGCCGAAGGTAGCGCCGATATTTACCCGCGCTTAGGTCCAACCTGCGAATGGGATACCGGTGCAGGTCATGCTATTGCCGAAATAGCCGGTGCAAAAGTCACTTTACTTGATGGCAGCCCGCTTATTTATAACACCAAAGATGAATACTTAAACCCGTATTTTGTGGTGAGTGCGATAGAAGAGTAAGAGCCTAGAGCTGCGAGTTTTTAGCTACTAGCAGCTCTATGTCAACCTAAACACGGTAGGTTGGGTTGAGTGAAACGAAACCCAACGAGTATATACTTTTTATAGATATGCTCTTTGAAGTAGCACTTGAAAGCTAAACTATATTCACTACAAAAACGGAACTTTCCTTACAAATCATTCTACTTCCTATCTTTTATCAGCCAAATCTCAATCAACTATGTAATTAATATTCTATTGTTTGTTTTCATTTAAGTTGATAAAGTCCAACTTTTTAAACAAGGATGTAAAATATGAATCATATATCTAAATACTTTTCGATACTTACTACTCTATTAATATTGTCTGGTTGCGCATCAAAACTGCCAACAAAAATCATCAGTGATGTATCAACAGTTAACCTTCCGGCTCTTAATCAAGAGGCTGAAGTTGAAATTGGAGACACGTTACTCGAAAAAAGTATTGCATATACTTACGATGGGCTAGAGTTATTTTCAACTATTTCTGATGGCGGATATGCGAGAGAATATATAATGACTCCACATAAACTGCCTTACATTAAAAAAGACAAAAATGGTGATAAATATTTTGAAGCATCTTCAAATAACTATTACGTAGATGACAAAACCTTCGGTCAAAGAGTCCCACTCTATAATGAATTTTTGATATTAAAAACCGATGGCTCCTTGGATTTAACAGGCTATTTTGACCTTACCAGCGCAGACCCCGTTGCGACGCCAAACCCTAATTTTAGAGTTGGTAAGCTTGTAGATATCTCACAACCAAGCTTTAAACAAGAGTTAATTTATAATGGTAAATCTGGAAGTACATTAAAATTTATGTATCGTGAGTTTTCTAAAGATCTTGCTCGTCCTAGTTTCTCTCAAGAAGTTAACTATGACCTTGCTGAAAGCAATATAGTAGGCTTTAAAGGGGCACGCATTGAAATATTAAATGCCACTAACACTAAGATTGAGTATAAAGTTCTTAAATCTTTTCCAAATTAATAGCCGACATATCCTTCAACGCGGTAATTCTTGAAGTTACCACGTTGACTTAGAGCTTAACAAATTTATAGTCGATAATATCTAGCCCCTCATATTAACTTTTTGGTAACTCAAAGTTAAATTCAGCATAACGATTAAACAATTTTAAGATAGCTTCAGCTTCCTCCCAACCATCACAACATCCAGGACTTAAACAAATTGTGATACATACAGAGGCCGAGGTGCTCAAAACACCAATAGCTTCTGCAATCTTCTTTAAGCTGCGAGTTGGGTTATCATCCTTAAAATTTTGTTTAGCAAAGTAGTCCAGATCAATATTTATAATTACAGAGCCTGAAAAGTTAGCTAATTGATATAAAGAGTTAGTAACTTTATCTGCATTTAGATCCACTGCAACAGATTCATCAGGTAACTTTGCACCGTAACCATGTGTAACACATAGTAACGAGTTAATTTTATCCCTATGAATACTTTCAAAAATATATAAATATGTATCCCATGTAATTACTGGCGTTTCACATAAATGTTCTGGAGATGAACGATTTACCTTATTTATATACTCAGTAACTGAGCTTGATTTTGGATCTGGTAGCCGCATTATATCTATAGCTTCAACCACTCCAGCATCATAGTGGGCATCAATATGAATGAGAGCTATATTCGAGCATTCACTAATATTTTTTTCCCAACACCATGAAGCTGTTCGGTGATTATCCATAAAGAAAACATTTTCCTGTTGGTATAAAAAGTTTACTTTAGTCGCTCCCGAAGCATTGCGCCCTTTAAAAGGGATAATCCACTTTCCTGTTTCCATTTATCTAGCTCGCTAAGGACTCTGTATGCACCAACTGAATAGAGTCAAAAATTAAAATCTGCGCTTTGGAAGTTTTTTGCGTTTCCCATTTGCGAAATATCCTTCAGTGTTAGGTCTTGTTTTTAGTTTAGGACGAAAGCCAAAAAGAATGACCGAATCCAATTTACTAAGTACTTGCCATTAATTAAACGCTTTTTAAAAGCGACAACTCTTAACGATTTTGCTGGGCGATAAAAGCAAGCGAGTGCTTATTGAATAAGTCAGGACGTTCCACATTACAGACGTGACCACAATGGTGAATAGTTTGCAGTACGCTATTTTTATGACGCTTAACCATTTCTTTAACAGGACCAAGGAACATATGATCTTCTTTGCCCATAATGTACAGAATGGGAATATCAATGTCTTTTTCTTTGAAATATTGCATTAAGGGATTTACGTCCATGGCTAATTTAAACCATTTTATAAACTCTTTTTGGCACAAGCGTTTTGCTTCACGAACAAACAAAAGTCGAGATTCTTTATGACGCTTCTTCGGCATCATAATAAAAGCAAATAAGCGATACAGCCACATATAAGGCAAGAAGTGTTTAAAAGTATTACCTAAATAAACCAATGTATTACTGCGAGTATTAAAACGAGTAACCGCTCCACCTAGCACCATGCTAGAAACATAGTGCGGCGCAATTTCAGCAATATTTCGAATAATAATTGTACCTAATGAAATACCAACAAAGTGCGCGCTGGTGATATTGTTATGATCTAACACATCGATAATGTCTTTAGAGACATTATTAAACGAATAATTATTATCAACAAAGTGTTGTACTAAGTTATTCGATTTGCCGTGACCACGAAGATCAAGCAACAACACATTATATTCTTTTTTATACGCTTTAAGCTGACGAAACCAAATTGCCGAACTACCACCTGCTCCATGGACAAATACAACCCATGTTTTACTGGTTTCATGCGTAAAAATAGTATGGAAAAGAATTTCTTTGCTCATTGCAGTTAGCGGCCTATTTACTTCGTTTGGCATATTCAATTGCAGGAAGTATAACGGAGTTTAAGAAAAATCTCTTATGAAGTTCCGATCAATGGCTTCTACTTAACAGCTTTTGGGAGCAGATTTTGATTTTTAAATGAAAACCAATAAAAATGACCTTCCCCTATTTTTACGTGAAAACATCCTTATTTTATGAACATCTACTAATAGCAAAACGTGTTAGTTAATATCAATTATAAGTATTATATTCGGATCAGTTGTTCGTTATGAAAATTGCCTATTTTGGCTTCGCTGCTCGCATGACGCTATCGCGTATTGGGTTTCGCTGCGCTCTACCCAACCTTGTATCTCTTCTTGATGAGTGTTTAGCTAGCACTTGTCACATCGGGAAGACAGTGAGCTCGTACCCAACCAGAGTGTGAAAATGCTGTGACGTAGATTGAGCCCTGACTTCCTAACCTCCATTAAACTGAATGGTATCCTAGCGCCCCAACTAAGGGTGACGCTGCATGTACAAGGGGAGTAGATAGAGATGAAAGCTTTTATTGGCATTGATGTGGGTAAAGAAAAGTTAGATATTTCCTGGCTACGCGATGTAGTCAAAAGTAAAAAGAAAACGAAGATTTTTAAAAATAACCCGAAGGGCTATCAAGAGTTAGTTGCCTGGTTGATAAAGAATACAAATTTAGAAGCACAAGATATTGTTATTACAACAGAGCCCACAGGTGTTTATAGCGAGCCGCTGATGTATTTCCTATATGAGCAAGGATTTATTTTATTACATGTAAATCCTGGTAAAGCAAAACAGTACGCAAGTTCATTAGGGCTTGTCCATAAGACAGACAAGTCAGACGCCACAATGCTTGCTCGTTATGGTCATGACCAACAGCACTCACTTTTAAGTTGGCAGCCTGAGCCTGTTGAAGCGAGAGAGTTAAAAGTAATGACGCGTAGACTTGAAGCACTTGAGCAAGACTTACGTCGCGAAGAAAATCGTTATGAAGCTGTTGGTTTCTCAGGTGCATCTACTCGAGTTACTCAGTCAATTGAAGATATGATAGCTGTACTAAAAACTGAGATAGGCAAGCTAAAAAATGACATTGATGAGCATATTGATAGACACCCACAATTAAAAAAGAACCGCCAATTGCTTCAAAGTATCAAAGGTGTTGGAGAGGTAATATCACGTATGATGGTGTCCTTGATGGCATGTAAACAGTTTAAAAATGCCAAGCAATTAGCTTGTTACTTAGGCTTAATACCTAAGCTTAATGAGTCAGGCAAACGGGCTGGAAAAACAACCTTAAGCAAAGAAGGACCTGGGTATATAAGGGCTAAATTGTATATGGCTGCTGTAGTAGCTGTACAACATAATCCAGATATAAAAGCCCAAAATAAGCGATTAGTGGAGCAAGGTAAAACAAAAATGCAGGCAATTGGTGCTGCAATGAGAAAGCTGACACATATCTGTTTTGGTGTTGTGAAGAATCAAACTGAATATCAGCCCCAAGCTATTTAAAGAAAGCTTGAGGCTGGTTAGAAGAGATGGTATCTACTTACAATTATAATGGGGTATTGCTATTTAAGGGTTTTGCTCACTTTTACACCGCTGTTTCGTATTCATGACACTTACCCTCCAATCGAGTCTAATTAATTAGTCTAAAAATCTCTTCAAAGCATGAAAGATGTCTCTAAAAACTATACTCTTCGGCGCAGTTATTATTATAAATAATGGATGAGCACACACATGACAACATCTCAAGATGCAACGCTTTCAAATGCATCAACAAACACACACACAAACTCAAGTTCAAACACAAAAACTAAATGGAACCTGCACGATACGCAGTGGACATTAAGCCTATTTGGTACCGCCGTTGGTGCGGGCATTTTATTTTTGCCTATTAACATTGGGATTNTTGGCGGCTTTTGGCCGTTAATTATTATGGCGTGTTTAGCGTTCCCAATGACCTTTTTTGCGCACCGTGGATTAGCGCGCTTTGTACTGTCGTCAAAAAATAAAGATGCCGATTTTACCGATGTAGTAGAAGAGCACTTTGGTGTTACTGCGGGTCGGTTAATTTCCTTGTTGTACTTTTTATCTATATTCCCAATTTTGCTTATTTACGGTGTGGGTTTAACTAATACTGTTGATAGCTTTATGGTTAATCAGATGGGGCTTGAATCGCCCTCTCGTGTTCTGNGTACTGGTAGCCGGTATGATTAGCTTAATGATGGGTGGCGAGCGTTTAATGCTGCGTGCCTTTGCTATTTTAGTGTATCCGCTTGTGGGTATATTATTCTTTTTATCGCTTTATTTAATTCCTAGCTGGCAAATGCCAAATGTGAGTGTGCCTGAAATAGGCAGCTTTGGTAAAACACTGTGGTTGTCGATTCCTATTATTGTGTTTTCGTTTAGCCATGCAGCGGCTATTTCAAGTTTTGTAAACGTGCAACGCGGTCATTATGGGGATCAGGCTACACGTAAGTCTGAGGCGATTTTAAAGCGCACTAGCTTGCTACTTATTACGTTTGTACTGTTATTTGTATTCTCTTGTGTGCTGTCGCTTACAGGCGAGCAAATGGCGGCAGCTAAAGCGGCTAACGTATCGGTTTTATCCTACCTTGCTAACATTACTGATAACTCGTTTATTGCCACACTTGGGCCGCTTGTTGCCTTTATTGCGATTACGTCATCGTTTTTGGGTCATTTTTTAGGTGCACGCGAAAGCTTTACAGGATTAGTGACAAAACAAACAAGCTTGAGTGCTAAGGTTGCCGATAAAATTGGCGTGTTTATTATGTTTTTAGCTATTTGGTTTTGCGCTGTTAAAAACCCAAGTATTTTAGATATGATGGATCAATTATCAGGCCCTATTATTGCGATGATTTTATTTATTATGCCAATGATTGCGGTTTATAAAGTGCCTGCACTTAATAAGTATCGTAATCGCTTTAGCACGCTATTTATATTAGCGGTTGGCTTACTCGCAGTGTTTGCACTTTTATACAGTATGCTTAAGTAATATTTTTTAAATAAAAAAATGGCGCTCATTGAGCGCCATTTTTAATTTAATTCGTTGCTATTATTCTGTATCTGGCAAGTTACGACCATAGAATATTTCTTGCATTTCACGAGTCAGTTTAGAGCGAATTTGCTCTTCTTCACCCTCAGACAAATCATCAGTAGAAAGACCGAATAAATACGTGTTTAAGTCGGTTTCTTTTAACATCATTTTTGTGTGAAACAGATTTTCTTGATACACGTTCACGTCCATCATTTGGTACGCTTCTTTTGTATCTTCTGTCATAAAGTTTTGAATCGAGCTAATAGCATGATCAATGTAATGCTTAACACCGTTAATATCGCGGGTAAAACCACGTACACGGTAGTCAATCGTCACTACGTCTGACTCAAGACTATGGATTAAGAAGTTTAACGCTTTAAGAGGCGAAATAATGCCACAAGTAGAAACTTCAATATCAGCACGGAATGTACAAATACCATCATCAGGGTGAGCTTCTGGGTATGTGTGTACACAAATATGACTTTTATCTAGGTGCGCAACTACTGAATCAGGTAACGGACCCGGCGCTTCGTCAGCATCATAATTTTGCTGTTCTTCTACCGGCTCTTCTGAAACCAAAATTGTTACACTAGCACCTTGCGGTTCATAATCTTGGCGCGCTACATTTAAAATGTTAGCACCAATAATATCAACAACTTCACCTAAAATGTCGGTTAGTCTATCTGCACTGTACTGCTCATCGATATATTCAATATATTCTTTACGTTGCTGCTCGGTTTTTGCATAGCAAATATCGTAAATACTAAAGCTTAAACTTTTGGTTAAATTATTAAAGCCATGAAGTTTAAGTTTATCGAAGGGTTTGTTCATAATAAACCAACCTATAAATTAGTGGGTTCTGCACCTGCAGAATGAAAAGTTCGCGGATTTTATACGAATTTTCCTCATGGAAAAAGCGTTATTTTCCTTGATCTTGCACAACTTCGTGGCTATGCGTAATTTCTACTGTTTTATCAAGCATTAATGCGACCGAACAATACTTTTCAGCAGAGAGTGAAACGGCGCGTGCAAGGTGCTTTTCAGATACATTATTGCCTTTAACAACAAAGTGTAAGTTGATTTTAGTAAACACACGGGGAGCGGTTTCGGCGCGCTCTGCACTTAGTTGTACTTGTACATCTGAAAAATCTTGTTTAGCTTTTTTTAAAATGCTTACAACATCAACTGACGAGCAACAACCAACCGACATTAAAACCATTTCCATTGGGCTTGGTGCTGCGCTATCACTGCCGCCATCAAAAACAACATTATGATTAGAATTCGAACGACCAATAAATGTATCGCCTTCAACCCATTTTACATTTGCTTGCATTGTTATATCTCAAAAAAATATTTTCTTGATTGTAAGCAAGTTAGCCGTAGTTGCAAATTAAAATATACTGCACGGCTATATAAAGAGTTAAGAGCCTTGTGTAACCGCATTATCGAATAAGTTTTTAACTAAACCGGCAAACTCATCTATAAATGCATGCTGTTCGACTGTGACAGGCTGTGAGGTGATGCTGCTGAGGACTTCTTCTAAATCGTAAACTATGCCGTCAACTTCACGAACAATAAGGCTACGCTGTTCTATATTGAGGCTTGTATGCTGTTGGCAAATTAGCATTACATTATGTGCAATAACATCTTCGATTAATTCCATAACCGTTGGTGCACCTGGTTTTATTTCGCCTGGTTTCTCAAACAATGCTAAATTTTGAGTTAGATACATGATCAAATCATCGTACCCTTGCCTATCTAAAACCATTATATAAACCACCTAAAGATATTTAATTATGTTGATTTAAGCAGAAAGCTCTGTTGATTACTAGCTTTGCTCGGTAGCAACACTATAAAAGCAGCCGAAGCTGCTTTTATAGTGATTAAGTAGTACTTAATCTATTTTTAAGCCTGGACTTAATGTTGCTGGCATTGCTACTTTTTCAAGCTCTACTGAAGCAACTGGGTATGCACAATAGTCGGCTGCATAATACGCGCTTGCTCTGTGATTGCCCGATGCGCCAATACCACCAAATGGTGCTGCGCTTGATGCGCCAGTAATTGGTCGGTTCCAGTTAACAATACCTGCACGAATACGACGTAAAAAGTGGTCGTAATCTGCTGCACTATCACTTAATAAACCAGCCGATAAACCAAAGGTTGTATCGTTTGCTTTATCAATTGCTTGGTCAAAGTCGTCAAAGCGAAATACTTTTAAAAGTGGTCCAAAATGCTCTTCATCTGGGAAGTCACTAATATTTGTACACTCAATAATACCTGGTGTTACAAAACCAGTATTGGCTGTGTGCTCAAGCTCTACTAATACTTGACCGCCAAGCTCAACAAGTTCGTTTTGCGCTTTAACCATGCCTGAGGCTGCAGCTGATGAGATCATAGAGCCCATAAACGGCTGGTCTGCATCGTCATAGTTACCTACTTTAATCGCTTTAGTTGCTGTGATTAAACGCTCAAGTATCACATCGCCTTTGCTACCTGCTGGTAAAAATAGTTTACGTGCACACGTACAACGTTGACCACTTGAAATAAACGCAGATTGAATAATATCGTGAACAACGGCTTTAGTATCTTCAACGTCAGTAATAATAAGTGGGTTATTACCACCCATTTCTAACGCTAAAATTTTACCTGGCTGACCCGCAAACTGTTCATGTAAAATATGACCAGTACGAGAAGAACCCGTAAAGAACAAGCCATCAATACCTTTGTGAGCAGCAAGGGCTTTACCCGTTTCTACTTCACCTTGTACAAGGTTAATTACACCTGCTGGTAAACCTGCTTTTTCCCACAGTTTAAGCGTAAGCTCAGCCACTTTAGGAGTAAGCTCAGATGGTTTAAATACAACCGTGTTACCTGCTAAAAGCGCTGGCACAATGTGGCCATTAGGTAAGTGACCCGGAAAGTTATACGGACCAAACACAGCTACAACACCATGTGGCTTATGACGGATCATCGCGCGCCCAAGTGGCATTGCGTTTTCTACGTCGCCGGTGCGATCTAAAAATGCTTTTTCAGAAATGGCAATTTTACCAACCATAGCACCCGCTTCTGTGCGAGTTTCCCACAGTGGCTTACCTGTTTCTTGTGCGATAGTAATAGCGAGCTCTTCGCTGTTTTCTTTTAATTGCGCTGCGAATGCTTTAACTATTTCTAAACGCTCAGTAAAGCTTTTATCAGCCCATGCATAAAACGCTTCGCGCGCTGCATTTACTGCGGTATCTACTTGCGCCGCAGTTGCTGATGAGGCCTGCCAAATAACGTCGTTATTTGCAGGGTTTACTGAGTTAAATTCTGTGCCTTGGCCTTGTGACCATTGACCATTTATAAATTGTGCAGGATGAGTCATATACTTTCTCCTAAATTAAATCGTGGTTGCACTAACAATATCGCCAACTTGCAAATGCAATGCATCTGCTATTTCTTGCGATAAAATAAGACTTTTTGCTCGCTCGTCAAATGTCATTGGCGCAACGGTTGCTCTAAAATCTTCAAGCTTTTCGTTGGCTAGTAACACCATGGTGTCGCCAGTCATTTCGCCAATTTCAACGTTAAAGTGATTTGCATTACGAATAGTCGCAATGTTATCTACTTTTGCTTCAACCGTTGGGCCGCCGTCAAAAATATCTACGTAGCCATTAAACGTAAAGCCTTCGCTTTTTAATAATTCGATTGCTGGGCGTGTGTTGTCGTGTACTTTACCTATTACAGCTTGCGCATCTTTACTTAGCAAGTTTACGTAAATTGGGTATTTAGGCATTAATTCAGCAATAAAAACCTTTTGCCCAATACCTGTTAGGTAATCGGCTGTAGGAAAATCCATTGAGAAAAAGTGCTCTTCTAGCCACTGCCAAAAAGGGCTGCTGCCATTTTCGTCAGACACACCGCGCATTTCTGCAATTACTGTTTGCGCAAAACGCTCTTGATGTTGCTTTATAAACATAAAGCGCGCTTTTGAAAGCAGTTTACCGTTACAATTTTTACGATAGCCATCTTTTAAAAACAGTGTGCAAAGCTCTGTAGCGCCTGTGTAGTCGTTGCATAACGTTAAAATATCAACGGCTTTGTATACATTTAATGTACGCGAAGAGTGAATCACTTTACTTAAGTGATAATGATAAAACGCATCATCAAGCCCTACCGCAGCTTCAATTGCAGACGTTCCTACAACTTCACCGGTTTCGCTATCTTCAAGAACAAACAGGTAGCCTTCGTCACCGGGTTGTGACGTTTGCTTAGAAAATGAACTTACAGAATGGTCTAATTTCTTTTGCAATAGTTCTTCGTTTAATGGCAAAGATGTAAAACCATGCCCAGATTCGTGGGCAATTTTCAGTAATGCTGAATAATCATTTTGCTGGATTGGGCGAAGGATCATCATGAGTCCGCTTGCTCCCTTATAAATAACGGTAAATAGGAATTGCAGGGCAAGCAGTGCTTGCCCTTAATTGGTTGGCTTAAGTCGCTTATGCGTTTACTACGCTTGCAACTGCTTTTTCAAAGCGTGCCATACCTTCGCGAATGTCCGCTTCAGGGATTACTAATGATGGAGTAAAACGTACTACGTCTGCACCAGCAACTAATGACATAAGACCTTGCTCAGTACCTGCAACTAAAAACTCTTTTGCACGACCTTTGTATTGCTCGTTAACTACCGCGCCAATTAATAAACCTTGGCCACGGATTTCGCTAAATACGTTGTATTTTTCGTTAACCGCAGTAATTAGCTCGTTAAATAATGCTGCTTTAGCTTTTACGCCAGCAAGTACTTCTGGTGTATTTACTGTATCAAATGCTGCTTCTGCAACAGCACACGCAAGCGGGTTGCCGCCATAAGTAGAACCATGAGTACCTACTTTAAGGTGCTGTGCAATCTCAGTTGTTGTGATCATAGCGCCAATTGGAAAACCGCCGCCAAGTGCTTTAGCTGAAGTTAAAATATCAGGTACTACGTTTAAGCCTTGGTATGCGTATAAATCGCCAGTACGACCAACACCTGTTTGTACTTCATCAAAAATAAGCAGTGCGTTATGTTTAGTACATAAATCACGAACGCCTTGAGCAAACTCGTCAGTTGGTGAAACAATACCGCCTTCACCTTGTAGAGGTTCCATCATTACGGCACATGTTTTGTCGCTGATAAGCGCTTCAAAAGCAGCTAGGTCGTTGTAATCACAATGTACAATGTCGCCCGGCTTAGGACCAAAACCATCTGAATATGCAGCTTGACCGCCAACAGTTACGGTAAAGAATGTACGACCGTGGAAACCTTTGTTGAACGCGATGATTTGTGATTTTTCTGCGCTGTATTTATCAAGTGCAAAACGGCGCGCTAATTTAAGCGCTGCTTCGTTTGCTTCTGCGCCTGAGTTAGCAAAGTAAACTTTTTCAGCAAATGTAGCATCAACCATTTTTTTAGCTAGGCGAAGTGCCGGCTCATTGGTCATTACATTTGATAGATGCCAGATTTTTTCGCCTTGCTCTTTTAATGCGCCTACTAATGCAGGATGGCAATGGCCAAGACAGTTAACTGCAATACCACCAGCAAAGTCGATAAACTCTCGACCTTCTTGATCCCATACGCGAGAGCCTTCGCCTCGAACAGGAATTACGCTTGAAGGTGCGTAGTTAGGAACCATTACGTGATCAAATAATTCGCGATTGACTGTCATTTTATTTCCTCTTAATTGTGAGCAACACAAAACATCAAAATAGGTGTTTGGTTAATATTTGTAACCAACTTTATAGGCAAGATCAGTAACCTGATAATTGCGCAAAATTGCTTTGTGGTTCAATTTTCAGACGCACATTATTTCAGAATTACTGATATCTGTCTCGTTAAAAACTTTCATGTATCCCTTTAAAATAAAGGGCTAAAGATATTATTTCATAGATAGTGAATAACTATTTGCATAGTTAATTATGACCAGTTTTAAGTAACTAACCGCATGGGCACTGAGGCGCATGCGGTTTAAGCATTAAATATGCGATATAACAATAGGATTAGAATGAATGATTAGTCGCTAATTAATTAACAAAAATTTCAATTTTTTAGTCAATTTGAATAGCTAGATTGGTAAAATTGCTTGTTTCGAGGGTTTTTAGTTCCGTTTTAGTGAACTTAAAGTACGAAAACCACGTTGCTAATTCGTCGGGCTCAATAAGCTGATGCTCTTTTAAATTTAAATATTGAGCGTAACAACGCGCCTTTAACATTACCTCAGTTAAAGGCAGTAATGTATCACCCTTATCGACCCCGTTTTCTAACTGTTGCATTACACCTTTAAACGGTAAATATTTAAAAGCCATTTTATCTATTACTTTGGCACTTACTGCTATCGATTTATTGCTAAGCAAGTTGGTTAAAAAAAGCGGATCAGGCTGTAACTCTAATAATGCTGTATGTAGATTTTTTTGATTTTCTTCACGAGCAATTTGTATTTTACGCTTCCATACTTGATCAAACGTTTTTAAATACAAACGCACTAACGCAATTCGACCCACATCTAAAAGCATACCGAGAGTAAACGCATGAATATCGTTTACATTATTTATTTGTGCAATCTTTTGTGCCGCAATCGCATTTGCCATGGCACTGTCTCGTAACCTGCGCTTTAATAATGAAAATGGCTCTGTGCTATGTGGCATCCAATGGCGTACTGCAAAAGTAGGGATTACTAACTGTAAATTATCTAAACCAATATAACGTAGCGCTAACGCGGGGCTGTCCACCTTTACTGAGGTGTTTTTACTACGCTGGTTTCGATAATACGGTAAATTAACTAGCGTTACTAATTCTCGACCAAGCCAACTTAAATCATTAACCAGCGGCTCTAAACGCCCTACAGAAGCTGATTTAACAGCTAAAATATCAATTATAGTAGCAACACTGTCTTCAATTCCGATTGTACTTTTAATAACTGCATCTATGTCGTTAAGCTGTTTATATATTGCAGTTTCTATTACTTTATGAAGCTGCTCGCTCGCTTGAGCACGGTATTTGTGATGAGCTGTACTACTTTGTTGGCGTACATTTTGCGCTGCAATCTCTACCTCTAATAAGGTACGTTGCTTCATTGGTTCGCCGTAATCAATATCTAATGTATTAATAAAGCCAATTTGCTGGTGTGCAAAACTATGACCCAACAATAAATCGTGGGCTCGTTGGTCGAGCATTTTTGCAGTACATTGTTGCGATACGAGTTCGGTCATTACATCCAGTCATTAGTAAGTATAAAATGCACTTAAGTATTATAACTTTAGAAGCGAGTTAAAAAGTTATCAAGCAGTTTTAAACCGTGTTGCGTTAAAATAGCCTCAGGATGAAACTGCACTCCTTCTATTGCGAGCTCTTTATGCAACAATCCCATTATTTCGTCAAACTCACCTTGCTCAGTTTGAGTCCATGCAGTTACCTCAAGTTCTTTAGGTAACGTATGTGCTTTAACAACTAAAGAATGGTAGCGACAAACCGTTAACGGATTAACTAAACCGTTAAACACACCTTTATTAGTATGAATTATTGGTGAAGTTTTACCATGCATTACTTTTTTTGCTCGAACCACATCACCACCCAGTGCCTGCGCAATAGTTTGATGCCCTAAACAGATCCCTAATATGGGATATAACCCTTTTAGTTGCTCAACTACATTTAACGAAATACCGGCTTCGTTAGGTGTGCATGGTCCAGGTGATAAAACTATGTGCTGCGGATTTAACTGTTTAATTTGTGCAATGCTTAGCTCGTCATTACGCTTAACTAATACGTCTTGATCTAATCGCTGAAAATACTGCACTAAGTTATAAGTAAACGAATCGTAGTTATCGATCATTAAAAGCATGTAATAAAGCACTCAAAGTAGTTATTTATCGCGGGTATTTCCGCACAATGCATTCTAACTCAAGCATGTATAAGTGTCAGTGATTTGTAAAAGTATATGAAGGAAATAAAAAGCCAGGTGGTTGATTTATGATTATACGAACCCCAGTATATTATATGAATAAGTAGTAATTCACTTAAACAACTCACTTACTTGTGAGTTCATTTATATCCTATTAAGGAGCGAATATGTTAGGCGAAGAACACTCATTAACTAATGATTTCCCAGATCACTTAAATACCATTGCAGAGCTAAATGAAAGCGACACTGAGTTTGCTAAAAAAGCGGATAAATACGATAAGCTAGATAAAGAAATTAGAGTATTAGAACTCAAGGATGCGCCAATTAGCGATGAGCAAATGCATCAACTAAAATATGACCGTTCAGAATTAAAAGACTGGCTATACCAGCGCTTATTACAAGCAGAATAAAGCTAAAGTAACTTTTATAAATAAGGGCTCACTGCAAACAGTGAGCCCTTACTCGTATTAAATCAAAAATGAGTATTACCTAACCAAAGCTCCGGTTACTTAGTAAAACCACCAACTGGATTCATAAACACCGTATTTGGACCTGCAAGAGCAGCTTTAAAATCGTCATTAAGTTCACTAAATACTGTTATTCTAGTCACGTCGACAACATCTAAAAACAGTGGTCCGTTAGTATCCCACTGCGCTAAATGAGCTTTAGCTGCATCTTCATTTATATAACGCTCGTTTATATGTACGCTTGATTCATCGTCGCTTAGCGTCCATTCATACATTATAGTACCTACTTCATTTTTTGCTGCCGCTATTAATTGCTGCATAACCACTAAAAATTGATCTTTTTTACCGGCTTTAATAGTACCTTCAACAGTCCACGTAATATCAGTATTCATTATAATTCACCTAATTTAAGCTGTGCTAAAACGCTATCTAATGTATCAACGAGTTGTTGGTTTTTAGTCTCGTTTAATGCATCCAAATGTGGCGGTGCAAAACACTCCGCATCGTTATCAAAATATAAACCTGCGGCATTATTAAATTCATCACTGAGCGCAGCTCGGCAAAAAATATCGGCACCTAATTTTAAATCGCCACCATCTAACCCGTACGCATCCTTAACCATTTTACTACCCAGTAGTGACTTTGGATTTACTGATACAACTAACGGACCTGTCTCTTTTAATTTAAGCCCTAAATAACGCGACCACATGGTAATAGCCAGCTTACTTTGTGCATAAGCAGCGTTATCTGAAATCGCTTTATTGCCAATAAGCGCATCAAAGTTAACACTTGATTGCGCAGCAGATGACACGTTAACTACGCGTGCATTTTTATTTAATAGCGGCAAAAGTAATTTAGTTAGTAAATATGGTGCAAATGTATTTACAGCAAAGCGCGCATCTAACCCATCGGGTGTAGTTATGTTTTCAAGCTTGTATACACCAGCGTTATTAATAAGTACGTCGAGTTGTTTATGATCAGCACTTACCTGCCCTGCCAAATAACGTACCTGTGTCATTTCGCTAAAATCACTCACATAAATTTGAGTACTTGCCTGCGGGTATTGCTCGTTTAGCATTGCTTGTACATTATTAAGCTTTTCTTGATTACGACCATGTAGCAATACAGTATGACCTTGGGCTAGTAGCATTTTTGCAGTTTCTAAACCAATGCCGTCTGTTGCACCTGTAATTAAAATAGTTTTTTTCATTTATATGCCCTATCTGTGCAGCGTTAAGGTAGTAAAAAGCCTAACTACAATCTTAAAGTAAATTATGTAGCTATCGTAACACCCTTGCACAACACTGATAATTAGCCGCACAGTTGAATCACTTTATATAATTAATTGATAATGCTAAGAGCCAATGAGCGAATGTTTTTTATTCTTTTATTTGAATTTAGCTCAGATCATTACTATTGTTTTTACACCCCCTTAATAGTAGTATTTATCATATAAATACTCTTTCGAGAAAAAACATGAAGGTTTTAGTCACAGGCGGTATGGGTTACATAGGTAGTCACACATGTATTGCATTACATGAAGCAGGCATTACGCCTGTTATTTACGATAACTTATCTAATGCGAGCCCTCGTGTACTTGATCAACTCGAAAAGATTACAGGCACCCGATTTGAGTTTATTTTGGGTGACATTCAAGACGAACAACAATTTAAACTCGCGCTAAAGCACACTAAAGCCGAAGCTGTATTTCACTTTGCTGCTTTAAAAGCGGTTGGGGAATCAACTGAGCAACCACTTCGTTATTATCAAAATAATGTGTCGGGCACATTAAGTATGTTACAAAGCATGCAAGAAGCAGACGTTAATCACATTATATTTAGCTCATCGGCTACTGTGTATGGCGAGCCCGACTACTTACCTATTGACGAAAAGCACCCTATACGCGCAACTAACCCATATGGTTGGACTAAAGTTATGGTTGAACAAGCCATGCAAGATGTATGTAATGCCAACAGCAAATTTATGGGTATTGCACTGCGTTACTTTAACCCTGTAGGCGCACACCCAAGTGGTTTACTAGGAGAAAGCCCTAATGGCATTCCTAATAACTTAATGCCTTTTATTGCACAAACGGCGGTAGGCAAACGAGATGTAGTTAATATTTTTGGTGACGATTACGACACTGAAGATGGCACCGGCGTGCGCGACTATATTCACGTGTTAGATTTAGCTAAAGGTCATGTAGCAGCATTTATGCAGCATAAAACAGATACCGCCTTTCATGCTTATAACTTAGGTACGGGGCAAGGTTATTCTGTGCTTGATATGATTAAGGCATTTAGCGCATCAACGGGTAAAAACATTCCTTATCAAAGTGCACCACGCCGTGCTGGCGATATTGCATGTAACTATGCCGATGCAACTAAAGCGCAAAATACACTTAACTGGCACGCAAAACTAACACTTAACGACATGACAGACGATACATGGCGCTGGCAAACTAATTACCCTAGTGGGTTGGAGAGTTAATATGGCTTTATTAGAAAGTACTCACAGACGTAAAAATCCGCTAACGGGTCGTTGGGTATTAGTTTCACCACATCGTAATAACCGCCCATGGTTAGGCGCAACAGAAGCAGTTAGCGAAAGCGTATTACCAAAACACGATGAAAACTGTCCGCTTTGCCCAAGTAATACCCGTGCAAATGGCGACAGCAACCCAGATTATAAATACACACACGTATTTAGAAATGACTTTGGCGCATTAACACCTAATACCAGTGAGCAGCCACAAAGCACAGAGTCAGACAACGACTTATTTATTACCGACGAAGCCAGTGGCGAATGCCGTGTAATTTGTTTTTCTCCAGAGCATAATAAAACACTACCAGAGCTTAGCCAAAACGCGCTGCATGAAATAGTAAAAACCTGGAAACAAAATTACACAGAACTTACCGAGCAATATAAATGCGTACAAGTTTTTGAAAACAAAGGTGAGATAATGGGTTGCTCGCAGCCTCACCCTCATGGGCAAGTATGGGCTCACTCGCATTTATCAACCGAAATTGAAGCCGAAGACAACCAGCAGCTTGCCTATTATAAAAAGCACGGTACAGCCATGCTTGCCGATTACGTGCAAAAAGAGCAAGCAGATAAAACTCGCGTTGTATTCGAAAACGAACATTGGCTTGTTGTTGTTCCATTTTGGGCTGCATGGCCGTTTGAAACAATGCTTGTAACTAAAGATAATATTCAAAACTTTAGCCAGCTAAATGATGCACAAACTGATTCATTAGCCCACGCATTAAAAGTATTAACAACTAAGTACGACAACGTATTTAATTGCAGCTTCCCATACTCAATGGGATGGCATAATGCTCCGGCTAATAGAGGCTCTGATGAGCAACATTGGTGTTTGCATGCACACTTTTACCCGCCGCTACTTCGCTCAGCAACCGTTAAAAAGCACATGGTAGGCTACGAAATGCTAGGCGAAAGCCAGCGCGATTTAAGCGCAGAAACTGCTGCCTCTATTTTACAAGCAGCGAGTACCACACATTATAAAGATACAGCAGGACACACAGATGAAGCTTAACGAATTCCAACAACAATTTTTGTCACTGTACGGTGCGCCTGCGCAAGGTATTGCTGCCGCTCCTGGTCGTGTAAACCTAATTGGTGAATTTACCGATTACAACGACGGCTTTGTTTTACCGTGTTCGTTGGAGTTTCGCACCCAAGTTATGTTTAAACAGCGCGACGACAACACAATTACAGTGCGCTCTTTAAATTACCCTGGTGAGCAAGACAGCTTCAGTATTGATGAGGCTATCAGCGAAGGTCAATCGCAATGGGGTAACTATATTCGTGCTGTGGCTTTTGTGCTTAAACGAGCAAGCCATACATTACGTGGTGCTGACCTACTTATTGATAGTAACTTACCGCAAGGCAGTGGCTTATCGTCATCTGCCGCATTAGAAGTTGCTGTTGGCGGCATGTTTAACCATATTGCACAATTAGGTTTAAAAGAAGAGCAAATAGCCCTGCTTGGTCAAGAAGCCGAAAATGACTTTATGCATTGCCAGTGTGGCATTATGGATCAGCTTATTTCAGCTAAAGGCGAGAATGGGCATGCACTTTTAATCGACTGTGAAAACCTAGCAACCAAATCGATTAAAGTACCTGATGATTTAAACATTGTTATTGTTAACTCAAATTACCCGCGTAAATTGGTTGATAGCGAATATAACCAACGCCGTATTGACTGCGAACAAGCCGCAGAAAAAATGGGTGTTAAAACACTTCGCCAAGCAACAATGCAAAAGCTGCAAGCTGCTAAAGTAACATTAAGCGAAAACGAATATAAACGTGCGCATCATGTTATTAGCGAAAACGATCGTGTAATAGCAGCAACAACTGCACTACAAAATAACGATATGGATGCGCTTCGCGAATTAATGGCTGCATCGCATCAATCGCTTAAACACGATTTTGAAGTAACCGTACCAGCAACCGATGGTCTAGTAGAAATTTGCAAAGAAGCTATGGGTGAGCGCGGAGCAGTACGTATGACTGGTGGTGGTTTTGGTGGCGCAATAGTATGTTTATGTCGCGATACTGAAGTGCCACTTATTAAAGCTGCAGTTAAACAGCACTACCACGCACGCTTTAACTTAAATGCTGATATTTACGTATGTTCAGCGGGCTCAGGGTTACAAATTACTTCTTTTTAAAACTAAAATAAAAAGGCAATAAATATGGCAAAGGTTAATTGGGGAATTATTGGATGTGGCAATATTGCCCACACCTTTGCTAAAAGCATTGCGCATTGCAGTGATGCACAACTTATTGGCGTGGCATCAACTAATAGCGATCGCGCTACTTCATTTGCAGCTCAATACGATGCTACCGGCTATGAGAGCTACCAAGCTCTTGCGCAATGCCCAAACATTGACGCTATATATATTGCTAACACCCACGACCAACACTTTAATGCTATTGCACTGTGCTTAACACACAATAAGCACGTGCTGAGCGAAAAACCAATTACCGTTAACGCCAAGCAATTACAAAACCTCAGTGAACTTGCAAAGCAACAAAACTGCTTTTTAATGGAAGGCGTGTGGATGCGCTTTTTACCGGCAATAATAAAGCTACAACAGCTATTAAGCGAAGGCATAATAGGTAAAGTACACAGCGTTAATGCTAACTTTAGTTTACCTGGTAGCTTTGTTGATACGCACCGCTTAATGAATCCTGCAACGGCTGGTGGCGCCCTACTCGATTTAGGTATTTACCCTATTTCGATTGCTGACGTGGTGTTTAACAAAGCCCCTGAGCAAATTAAATCATTAGTACATAAAAGCGTAACCGGTGTTGATGAGCGAAGTGTTGCTATTATTGATTACGGTAACGGACAATTTGCCCAGCTATCAAGTGCACTACAGCAAAGCGGCCCAACCGATGCATTAATTTATGGTGAGCATGGTTTTATTCGTTTACCTGAATTTGTAAGTGCTAAGCGTATAGAGCTATACATTAACAGCCAAGCTGCACAACAGTTTGATTTTGACTTTAACGATGATGAAAACTTTAAGTTTGAAATTGCGCATGTCACACAATGCATACTACAAAAACAAACTCAAAGTAGCGTACTTGGGCTTTCTACAAGTTTGCGCGTGATGAACATAATGGACTCTTTAAGAGCCCAATGGCAGCTGCAATACAGCCGTAACGTAGAATCAGCAGAGCTCAAAATTAAAAAATAAAAATACACAACAAGGATACACAATGACAACTACACACAAATTAAAAGGGCTTTCAAAAGCCATATTGTTAGCTACGTGCAGTCTATCTGCGAGTGTAGCTGTTGCTGCATCTAATGAGCCTGAGCAACTATATCCGCCAATCACTAGCGAAGTATTGCCAGAGCTTGCAGCTAAAGGAAGTTACAAAGTAGGCGTGCAGACACTTGATTTAGTTAACCCTGCGCAATTTGATCCTGCTACACAAACTCAAAAAGACCGCCCTTTAAAAATAGAAGTGTGGTATCCGGCTGCAAATACAGCCAATACTGAGCTTACAAGCTACAGCGATATAACTCGTACCGGTAAAAAGTTTACCCTGCAAGCCGACGCCATGCGCGATGTCGCAATTAATAATAAAGAGCACTACCCTGTTATAGTGCTTTCCCACGGTTATACCGGTTACCGCACAATTATGTACTACTTAGGCGAGCACTTAGCGTCTCACGGCTACATTGTTGCAGCGATTGATCATACTGATTCAACTAACGCTGATGTTGATTTTAAAAGCGCGCCGTTCTCAGGCTTTTTCAGCACCCTTATAAATCGCTCACGCGATCAGCAGTTTGTTATTAATTACTTTAACGAACAAAACAACTTTGCAAGTAAGCAAGTAGATAACAAAAGCGCTGGTGTAATTGGCTATTCAATGGGTGGCTATGGTGCAGTAAATACCATTGGTGGATGTTATGCATTTAATGAGCAAACAACGGCAATGTTTACTGGTATGAAAGACCCTGCTCAAATTCAAAAAGTACAACAATTACTAAACAGCTGCGCTGGTGGGCAATATCAAAATCCAAAAGTAGACCCACGTATAAAAGCAATGGTTGCCTTTGCACCATGGGGCGGACAGCACGCTATATTTGATGCCAAAGCTATGCAGAATATTAAAGTGCCTTCACTTTATGTAGCTGGTAGCTTAGATGACATTTCGGGTTATGAGGGCATTAAAAACCTATATAACCAAACAGGTAGCCAAGATAAGTATATGCTTACTTACAAAAATGCCCGCCACAATATTGCACCTCACCCTGCTCCCGCTATTGCAAAAAGCAGTAGTGAATTAGATATAGGTCATTACTACGAGCCATCGTGGTCTATGCGTGCAATTAACGAAACCAACAAGCACTTTGTACTTGCAATGATGGACTGCCATGTAAAAGGTATAACCAGCCAATGTGAATATTTAGACTTGCCACAAAAC
>NZ_AUTQ01000092.1 GCF_000498095.1 Pseudoalteromonas sp. TB64 | reverse complement strand
CTTTTCTACCGGCATGGATTGGCAGCAAGCTAAACCACACGCTAAGTAACTTAACCAACACGGCTATTTTTTTAAATAGCCGTGCTCGCACTTAAAATTATCTAAAGTAAAACACCTTTTGCTAAACAGTTATTGGTAAAAACAAGTACGTTTACTTTTTAATCAGATATTTTAAGAAAAAACCATTGCCATTAGTCACAGTTAAAGGCAATCTAGCTATATACAAGATAAATAATATTAATAAATATGTCCAAATACATACTCTCAATTGATCAAGGAACCACAAGCTCTCGTGCCATCTTGTTTACAAAAGATGCAGACGTTTTTGGTACAGCACAACAAGAATTTCCTCAGCATTTTCCACAAAATGGCTGGGTTGAACACGATCCTAACGATATTTGGCAAACAGTACTTAGCACCAGCCGCGAAGTACTCGCTAAAAATGATGTAAAACCTGAAGAAATTATCGCCATTGGTATCACTAACCAACGCGAAACCACCTTAGTGTGGAATAAAAAAACAGGCAAAACTATTTATAACGCGATTGTTTGGCAAGATAGACGCACCAGCGACTACTGCGAAAGCTTAACGACCGATGAGCTTTGCCAAACTATAAGCGATAAAACAGGCTTATTGCTCGACCCGTATTTTTCAGCCACTAAAATCCGTTGGATTTTAGATAATGTTGAGGGCGCACGCGAACAAGCGCTTGCTGGCGAACTTGCGTTTGGTACAGTTGATACCTACCTACTTTGGCAGCTAACTGACGGAAAAGAACATCGTACCGATGCAACCAATGCATCGCGCACTATGTTATTTAATATTCATACGCAGCAATGGGATCAAGAACTTCTAGAATTATTCGATATTCCAGAGTCGATGCTGCCAGAAGTGATGGACTCAGCTGATGAGTTTGGCTCAACGAGCGCTGATATTTTTGGCGCACCAATTCGCGTATGTGGTATAGCAGGCGATCAACAAGCAGCACTTGTTGGGCATGCATGTTTTGAGCAAGGCATGGCAAAAAGTACGTATGGTACGGGCTGCTTTTTAATGCTTAACACCGGCGAAAAAGCGCTTACTTCTGAAAACCGCTTACTAACTACCGTTGCCTATCGTTTAAATGGAAAACCAACCTACGCCATTGAGGGCAGTATTTTTATGGCGGGTGCAACCATGCAGTGGATTGTTGAAGGCTTAAAGTTACTTAGTCATGCTGGCGAAAGTGAGTCGATGGTAAAAGATGTACCGCTCGATCATGGTGTGTTTTTAGTTCCCTCGTTTACTGGTTTAGGCGCTCCTTACTGGGACCCTAATGCACGCGGCGCTATTTTGGGTCTTACGCGTGACTCAGGTATTAGCACCATAGTTGCTGCAGCGCTGCAATCGGTTGGCTATCAAACCAAAGATTTACAAAAAGCGATGGAACGTGACGGTTTGCGCCCAAGTGTGCTTCGCGTAGATGGCGGTATGGTTAAAAATAATTGGGTAATGACCTTTTTATCAAACATTTTAGGTGCCACTGTTGAGCGCCCTACAGTAACCGAAACAACCTCCTTAGGTGTTGCTTATTTAGCAGGCTTACAAACAGGTGTTTACGAGTCAACTGAGCAGCTATCTAAAATGTGGACATGTGACCGTCGTTTTGAACCAACCATGAGCGCCGACGAGCGCAACGATTTATATGCAAAATGGCAGCATTGCGTAGCCCAAGTGTGTTTAACAAATAAAAACTGCCCGCAGTAAATCCAAATGGCTAAAGCTACATTTTTAGTCATTTTGCCTTTTTAACCTCGTTAAATATTAGGTTAAAAAGGCGTGTTTTACTGCCCTAAATTACAAATGGATCAGCGCAAAAGTTAACTAATAAAAAACTGAGTTTTCTATTGTCAAATGAAAACAGCGGCTTTATGATGCTATATGTATTATTTATATTACAAATAAAAAAGGGTGCTCGGTGAAATTAGCAGATAACGAATATGACTTACTAGTCATCGGTGGCGGCGTAAACGGCACAGGCATAGCTGCAGATGCTGCAGGGAGAGGACTTAAAGTACTTTTGTGCGAACAGTCAGACCTAGCGTGTGCAACGTCTTCAAATAGCTCTAAGCTTATTCACGGCGGTCTGCGCTACCTTGAGCACTACGAATTTAGATTAGTAAAAGAAGCGCTAGCTGAGCGTGAAGTACTTTTAAAAAACGCTCCACACATTATGTGGCCGCTTACATTTAGATTGCCACATCAAAAGCATTTACGCCCAGCTTGGATGATTCGTATTGGCTTGTTTATGTACGACAATTTAGCTAAACGCGTTACCTTACCAGCATCTAAAAGTATAAAATTTGGTGAGCATAGCGTGTTAGAGCCTTCAATTACTAAAGGGTTTGAATACGCAGATGGTTGGGTTGATGACTCTCGTTTAGTTATTTTAAATGCACTAGCAGCGCAACAAAAAGGTGCTGTAATTGCCACGCAAACCAAGTGTGTAAAAGCGCATCGCGAAGAAAACAAATGGCAAGTAACTCTTGAGCAACAAAGTACTCAATCTCGCTATGCTATTTCGGCTAAAGGTATTGTAAATGCGGCGGGTCCTTGGGTTGCTAAATTATTTGATGAAGCACTTGAAGAAAAGTCGCCACAAAATATTCGCCTTGTAAAAGGTAGCCACATAGTAGTACCGCGCATTCACGACGAGCCACAAGCTTATATTTTACAAAACAAAGATCAGCGTATTGTATTTGTTATTCCGTTTGAAGATGACTTCTCACTTATTGGCACAACCGATGTTGAGCACAAAGGTGCCCCACAGGATGTAAAAATTAGTGAAGAAGAAATTGATTACCTTATCGATATCACTAATAACTACTTTAAAACGCCAATTAAACGCCAAGACATAGTGCATACTTTTTCGGGTGTACGCCCATTACTTGATGACGAATCAGTTAATGCACAAGCAGTTACTCGCGACTATAAACTAGAGCTTTCTAGCGAAGGTAAACACACGCCATTACTAAGCGTATTTGGCGGAAAAATTACCACTTATCGTAAACTTGCAGAAGCTGCGGTTAATAAGCTTGAAGATTTTTACCCACAAATGAGCGAAGCATGGACTAAGCATAGCGCTTTACCAGGTGGCGATTTTAGCTCGGTAAAAGCACTCAAAGCTCAATTGCAAACCCGCTATAATTGGTTACCACAAATACTGTTAAACCGCTTTTTACGTACTTACGGTACACGAGCTGAAAATGTTTTAGGTAACGCAAAGCAATTAAGCGATTTAGGGCAAGACTTTGGTCATAATTTATTTGCAGCAGAGGTCGATTTTTTATTAAACGAAGAATGGGCAGAAAACGCATATAACATATTATGGCGCCGTACAAAGTTAGGTTTGCGCTTTAATGAAGCCCAAACTGCATCGCTTAATAATTATATTGAACAAAGCAAAGCAGCTAAAAGCGCTTAATAATCTTTAATAATTTTTAATAACTTCCCGTAAAACCCCTTTATAGCTTAAGCGTTATAAAGGGGTTTTATTTTCTCGGTTATATAAAAAGTTAAAACCGCTCAATGTGGCTGCTTTAATATCAAACTCAGCACACTTAACGCCTATTTGATTAAGCGCAGTAGAAAAACATTTATTGAGCTGTTTAGTCCCCACTACTACAACTTGGGTATCACTTAGTAGCTGCCACTCGCTTGCATGGCGAGCTGCTCGTACGTCGCTGCCAATTAACACGCCCGATAAATAAGCTTTAGCTTGCACCGGTGTTAACTCTTTTGAAAGCTGACGAGTACGCACACTAAAAATACCATGCGCTAAATTACCGCTATCACTACCAAGAGTAAGCTCGCAGCCTTGTTCAAATGCTCTCCAATCAAAACAGCCTTCTTCACAGTCGCTTGGTATTAAAACACTTTGATGGCACAGTAAATCGTATAACTCGCCCGTCATTGCGGTTTTAAAGCAGATTATTTCACCATGGTTTATAAGTACCCACTTAGTATGTGTACCTGGTAAACACAGTAATATTTTACCCTGTTGATACTCTGGATTTTGTTTTAAAAACCCTAATATTTGCAGCTCTTCACCGCGCATTACATCAAACAACGTATTTTGTAAGGTGCATTTTGTGCCCGGTAACGCTTTAATAGTATGCCCTGCACAATCAAAGCTAATAGCAGCATCAAGTAAGCTTTCTGGATTAATAGGGCATTCTAAATAAGGCGTTTCGTGCCAACCTATACTTGAGGTAATTTGCCCTGCAATGTAAACAGGTACTTTTCCGTATTGCTCACTCCAAGGCTCAATAGTATTGAGGAGAGTTTGCTCAAAATTTTGGCTAGATTTTACAACACCAGGTCCGTCTCGTTGCTCAAGCAACATGAGTGGTTGTTGTGCGTTAACACGGCACAAATAGGCGCGCAAATGACTGGTCCCCCAATCTACGGCTATAAAAAGAGATGAAGTAGTCAAACTTTAGAGTCTCCCACCGTCAATTTTAATACTTTGCCCGGTGATCATACTGCTTTCATCCGCCGCTAAAAACATCGCTAAGTTAGCAACATCTTCTGGAGTAACGAGCTTTTTAAGTGCCATGGCTTCCATCCATTTAACCTGCTCGGCTTGGGTAAACCAGCTTGCTAATTGGCGGTCGGTGGCAACCCAACCAGGTAAAATAGCATTTACCCTAATACCAAATTCGCCATAATCACGTGCTAATGCTTTGGTCATACCTATAAGCCCAGCTTTAGCCGTTACATAACCCGCCATTTGAGGCTGCCCCATAATGGCATTAATAGAGCTAAAGTTTATTATGCTACCGGCACCTTCTTGCTGCATAAACGACATAGCAACTTGCGAGGCAAAAAAAGCTGGATTTAAATTAATTTGCAGGCACTGATCCCAATCTTGAACGGTAACGTCTTCACTTGCTTGGCGACGATCGTTAGCTACGTTGTTAACTAATACATTTACGCTTCCAAGGGCTGCACACGCATCAACTAATGATTGCTGCAAAGCATGAGAGTCGGTTACATCTACTTGCCTGTACCATATGTTAGCATTTGGGAGATCGTTAATGAGCGCCTGCGCAGAATCATCGTCGATATCAATAAAAGCAACTTTAGCCTTTTGCTTAGCAAATGATTCGACCATTGCTCTTCCGATGCCAGAAGCACCACCAGTAATAAAAATAACTTTACCAGAAAGACTATGATATTGAGCTAGGGTGTTCAAATTCAACTCTCCATACAGCGCATTTTCAATTTTATTTAAACTCTTTATAAACTTACATTTACAGTATAAAGAGCCAAACTAAGTTGTTATTGCTGTGTTAAAATATTTAGCTAATAAAAAGTTTATATCATATCCTTACGTACATTAATATGATATATGATATATAACCAAGCAATAATGAACTCGGAAATTCGCACAATGAAAAGCCAACCTCGCCAAAACTTAACACACCAACTAACCCACGATTTGGGTTTTGCTATTGTGCGTGGCGTTTATCCTGTAAGTGAAGGTCTGCCATCAGAGGCTGACTTATGTATTAAATACGATGTGAGCCGCAGCGCCACTCGCGAAGCTGTAAAAATGCTCTCTGCTAAAGGGTTAATTTCATCACGCCCTAAGCAAGGTATTCGCGTATTGCCAGAAAGCAGCTGGAACATGTTTGATACCGACGTACTGCGTTGGATTTTAAGCAGCAAACCGTCACTTTCATTATTAAAAGAATTTACTCAGGTCCGTGTTGCTTTAGAGCCACAAGCCGCAGCGCTTGCTGCAATGACCGCAACTGAAGAGCAATTAGCTGAAATTGATAACGCCCTTGCACGCATGGCTGATGCCGATGAAGGATTAGACGATCCTCTTGAAGCAGATATTGCTTTTCATACCAGCATATTAGTGGCAAGTAACAATCGCTTTTTTGTACAATTAACTGAATTTATTAGCACCGCATTACGCGTAAGTATTCGCTACACTAACCATATTAAAGGTGTGCCAGGTGCTGATGTAGCAAAACATGCTGATATTTTAGATACAATTAAATCGCGTAATCCTGAGCGTGCAAAAAAAGCGGTAGAAACTATTTTAGAAGAAGCACTTGAGCTTATTGAATCAAAGCTGGTGTAGTAATAAGTTACTTTTAACAGATTAAAAAAGGGAGCTAATTAGCTCCCTTTTTGCTGCCTACGTTAAAAACTAAGCTTTTGTAAGTTCAAAAATAAGTGATGTTTGCGGGAATGAGATTGGCATTTGTAAACCAAACTGCATTAGCGCTTCACCTGTAAACGTTTGACCATTTACCGCAGTCATAGAAGAGGGACGATATTCTTCAAATTTTACCGGCCACACTAAATTGAGTGTGTACTGCGCATCAGTATCCAAACCAACAAAACGCAATTTATTAGGCGCTGTACGCGGTGTTTCACGAACACTGTTATACGCAAATAACGCTTTTGTTTTTTGCTCATCAATTAAACCAAAGTTAATTGATAAATCGTCGCTATCAAGGCGGTATAAATCGGCGCTATGAATAAAGTCGCGATGCTCTTTGTGAAGTGCTATTGCCGCTTTAAGTGCATTGTATTCGTGATCGTTCAGTTCACGTGGGTCCATTTCTATCCCCATATGACCAAACAGTGATACCGCAGCACGCATTTCAATACTGACGTTACGCCCTGTAATATGACAATCTCGCGGACCTACGTGAGCGCCCATTACCGACGATGGGAAAAAGAACGAACACCCACGCTGTATTTCAAGGCGATCTAGCGCATCATTAGAATCTGACGTCCATACACGGTCTGTGTGTGCCAGTACACCATAATCTACGCGCGCACCACCAGACGAACAGCTTTCTATTTCAAGCCCTGGGTGCGCGGCTTTAATGCGGTCAATTAAACGATAAAGCGCCAATGTTTGCTGGTGCACCGCTGGTTTACCTGCAAAGTTTCCTGCATGGTTAATATCACGGTTCATATCCCACTTAATGTACTTAATAGTTGGATATTCAACTAAAATATCGTCAATTGCTTTGTATAAGTACTCAACAACCTCAGAGCGAGTTAAATCAAGTACGAGCTGATTTCTAAAGCTCAATTGTTCGTTGTTTTCAGAGCCTAAAACCCAATCTGGATGCGCACGGTATAAATCGCTATCAGGGTTGACCATTTCTGGTTCAAACCAAATACCAAACTCCATACCCAAGCTATTTACATGGTCAATAATTGGCGATAAACCATCGGGGTAAATTTCATAATCTACTGTCCAATCACCCAGCCCCGCATTGTCGCCACGACGACCCTTAAACCAACCATCATCAAGTACAAAACGCTCAATACCTAA
Source organism: Pseudoalteromonas sp. TB64 (assembly GCF_000498095.1). Classification (GTDB taxonomy): domain Bacteria; phylum Pseudomonadota; class Gammaproteobacteria; order Enterobacterales; family Alteromonadaceae; genus Pseudoalteromonas. The sequence continues at coordinate 30,055 of NZ_AUTQ01000092.1, read as the reverse complement.
CGGGGCTACTTTGTCGGCTAGTTGCTTAAGCGTGTCTACGTCGTGATCAAAGTATATGCCTTCCCACGTGTTGTAATGCACAGGGCGTGTTTTTTCACGTTGCGCTTGGCTAAGTAAATTAGCTTTAACAAAACGATGAAAATTACGAGAAAGCGCACTAAAACCCTCACTCGAAAACGAGCCATAAATACTTGGGCTTTGATATGTTTGACCTTTAGCAAGCGTAAGCTCACCAGGTAATAATAACTCGCCCATTTGCACGTAACGACGACCTTCAGCTAAAAGCTCTGCGCGTAGTTTATTATTGCCGCTCCAACCAAAGTGAAAACCATAACACTCGCCGTGCTGCTCGCCTGCATTTTCGTTATGCACTAATAAGCCAGGGAATACATCGTGTGATGTTTTGCCTTTACGGTTTTCGCGTACAAAACTTCCTAAAAATAAATCAACCGATTGACGTTGAAACTCGTTTGACCAACGACCTTCAAAGCTCACTATTTTGCTTACGCTATCTGGTAACTGAAAAGTAGGTGCTGCACAGTAATTAACTTGTAGCGGTAAATCGCTTAAGTTAGTTAATACCGTATGCGCACTCAGTACATCGCTGTTGTAGTCGAGTGTAATGCTATGCACAAGTTCAATACCACGTAACTCATCAACACTTACAAACTCAACAGTTGAGCTGGTAGGTTGGCGAACTTCTTTAAGCGTTGGACCTGCTGACCATGCGATTGAGTCATTTACTAGTTCAAGACCTGGTGCGCCAGTAAAGCCTTCGCCCAATAATGGAGAAAGAGAAATAGGTGCCTCTTCAACAACTGCACATTTAACTTCTTGGCGAGTAGCAAGCTGAGTTAGCATTGCTTCTGTTGTTTGCTCAGATAGGCGCTTACCAAAATACAGTAACGCCGGTGTTTTGCTCTGGCAGTCGAAAATAACGGTGCTGTTAGCGCTGTCTAATCGAAAGAATGGTTTAATGTCGGCCATAATTCTCCTATCCTCTTAATCTATTACGAGTTAAATAATGCGAGTGTGTGAGTCAGTGATTTTGTGTGTAAACTCATTTATTATTGCTTGAGACACGATCGGTCAGACAGTGACTTTCAATAATAATAGTATATATCATATAAATTAGGTTTTAATAGTCTTTACATCACAAATAGTCAGATAAACTCACTGGAAGTACCACTGCAATAAAAAGTATTAAATTAACCTTAACTCAAAAGTACAGTTACTGCTTTTTGATATATAAAAAAATCGGCCAAGGAATTCCTATGACCGATTTTGTCAGCTTAAATTATCTTTAATCTATTTTTGTACTTGCGCTGCGCTATCTAGCTCCGGTGTTTTACCTGCCCACTGCGCGTTTAAGCCAAACACCACTTTATTTACTATTAATGCAAAAGCCACACATACAATCAGGGTAATTGGCATTAAGTGAATGTAATGAATATCAGTATGTAGTGGTGAATTTGCAAACGTAAGCATACCGTACATAGCCACACCTAAAATTACCGCTGCAATACCCGCACGCGCATCAACATTTTTAAATAATAAGCCCACTACAAAAATAGAGAATATCGGCATACTTAATAAGCCATTTAATTGTTGTAGTAAGTTAATAATACTATCGGCTTGCTGGTAAATTGGCACAAGTACAAGCGTTAAGCTTGTTAGTAGCAATGTTACGTAACCACTTAGCTTTACAACACTTGGCTCTTTATTAAAGTAAGCTTCGTGAATATCACACACATACAATGCCGTTGCTGAGTTTAATAAGCTGTTGTAAGTAGATAGAACAGCTGCTGCCATTGCTGCTGCAAATACACCAGTCAACCATGTTGGCATTACGTCACCAACAATTCGACCATAAGCAGCGTCACCAATATCGCCATAAAGTTTAAAAGAAATAATACCCGGTAATACTACAATTGCAGGTACGATTAAAAAGCGAATGCCTGCTGCTGCAAATATACCTTTTTGCGCTTCTTTAACATTAGGTGCAGCCATTGCTCGTTGTGTAATTGTTTGGTTAGTACCCCAGTAATACATTTGAATAAAGATCATGCCGGTTAAAAGTGTTGGCCACGGAATAGGTGAATCAGCATCGCCAATTAATGTTAAACGTTCCTGTGGTATACCCGTAAAGTCATAATCAATGGCATTAAGTGCCAAAAACACCACTAAAACTGCCATACCGAGTACAAGCAAGCCGTTGTAAGTATCAGACACTGCAACTGCACGTAAACCACCAAAAAATGCATAAACAGCACCAACAATGGCAAATGCAGTGGCAATGTACATTAGCGGAATATCCACCTTAAACATGGTTTGCATAAATAGCGCACCAGAATAAATTACAGCCGGCATATAAATAAGCGCATTACCTAAAAAGAATAACCCCCCAATAACAGCGCGAATATGTTTGTTGTTATAGCGCTTTTCTAAAAGCTCCGTGGTGGTTGTACAGTTGTATTTGTAATAAACAGGAATGAACACTTTGGCTAAAATAATCAAACCTATAATTGCTGCAAGCTCCCACCAAACAAGCAAAGCCATTTGGTTACCATTCATACCTACAAGTTGGTCAGTACTTAAATTAGTTAATGTGATTGAACCTGCAACAAACATCCAAGTAAGGCCACCGCCTGCTAAAAAATACTCTTTGGTTTGGCTTTGTCCGTTATTACGATTTTGGCCTCGGCATTTCCAATAAGTAAGGCCACCAATTAAAGCGGTGACAAAAACAAAAACCACCAACTGTAAAATGTTATCTGACATGTGTGTGTCTCTTATATGTGTGTGAAAATAGACACGCTATAGCGCGTGCGCATCCCGACTTAGTTCTAATTTAATTTGCTTTAAAGGCTTAAGTTCTGGATGCAGATTATGAAGTTTTACTAAGGCATTGAGCTGAAAAAGTGAAATTAACATGCTATTTAGCACATTTAAGTAACCTTGCTTTTGTAAGCTAACAATAGTGTCGTTATCGAGCGTTTGCAGTTTGTCTTCGTCAACAGTGCTCAAACCTTGAATAGTTTGGGTTTCGCCTTGTCCAAACTGCAAAACAATATCAATATTTTTTATGAGTCCTAAACGTGCTAACTCTTGTGTAAATTGATAAGTGAGGTAGTCATTTTTTAAATCGCCCTCAAGTAGCTTTTGTTGTGCGCTTAAAAATAAACTTGGGTTTGCGTTTCCATCAAATAACGCTTCACCTTGAGTTGTATTTACTACTGAGCTTTGCTCATCTATAGCAACAAAGTAATCACTGCTATTAGCTTCGCGCGTTAATAAATAAAGTGGGTAGGATTGCATGCACACTGGTGTGTAAAGTGCCTGCCATTTTGTGTTATTTACCAATAAATTTTGATTTGCATTAAAACTAGTTAGCGCCGACAGTGTGTAGCTACCATTTTGTGCATTACGTGCAAAAAATACAGGGAGGTCGCACGTCATTTTAGCTACTTCAGTTGCTCTTAAATTAAGTAAATGCTGAGTTGAAGCGTAAATAGCTGCCGCATCGGGACTAATTTTTAATGCTTTGTGCTCTGTGTTTGATAATTCTTTAATTGCCATCTTCACACATCCTTAAACTGGGTTAGCTGCCAACCACTGCTCTATATAAGCGCGGTGCGGCGGCAAAGTTTGCAACATCTGCTGTGTTAGCTGGCTGTTACGTTCAATAATTTGTTTTGCTTGCGTATGCTGTGTATGTAAATACGCTTGCTTAGTAAAATCTGGCTTAAAGCCCATGCCGTATAAAACATATTGATAACTAGCGGCGGGAAATAACTCTAATGCGCCATGAAAGTCTTGAATAAGTGGACCGCGACTCCCCCAAACCAACAGGTCTTCTTGTAAGCTTTGTGGAATAGTGTCGGGTTTAACATGTGCTTGCCAATAAGGTTCTGAACGCTTAGTTAGCATGTAATGCAGCTTTAAAAAATCAATAATACGCTGCCAACGGTAACCCATTTGCTCGTTAAAGCGTTTAGCAACAATAGGCATTACTTGTGTATCGGCTGGCATATGCTCTGCAACAAAGCGCGCTGAAATTTCAACAAGCATAATAGCCGTCGCTTCAAGTGGCTCAACAAATCCTGCCGACATACCTATAGCAACACAGTTTTTATGCCAAAACTTTTCACGGTACCCTGATTCAAAACTGATTTTTCGCGCAGTTAAACCTTTTGCAGCATCGCCTAAGTAATGTCGTAGGTTTTGCTCAGCTTCGTCATCTGATAAGAACTTGCTTGAATATACATGCCCTACGCCACGGCGGTGAGTTAAACCAATATCCCAAATCCAACCTGCATTTTGCGCCGTTGCAATGGTATGACTGGCAAGTGTACGCTCGTTTTCATCGTAAGGAACTTGCATAGCGAGTGCGCTGTCGTTAAATAGCACGTGGTCCATTTTTTTAAATGGTACGTTGAGCGCTTGACCCAATAACAAAGATGAAAAGCCGGTGCAGTCTATAAATAAATCGGCGTTTATAATGTGAGTTTGATCTTTTAAGGTAAGGTGATTTATAGCGCCATCGTCATCAAGCTTAACGTGATCAACAGTGCCAATAATATGCTCTACGCCAAGCTTACTTTTACAATGCTGTTTAAGCATTTCAGCAAAAGCGCCTGCATCTAAATGATATGCGTAATTACAATTACCTTGATATTCACCCTGAGTAATTCCACGAGGAGCTAAGCTGGATTCGCAAATGTCATGCTGAAAGTTGGTTTGCTGTGCAAAGTTTTCAACATTATCTAAATAAGGGGCTAAATCTATTCGGCCATAGCCTAGCGGTACAGTAAATGGGTGGTAATAAAAGTCATCATTTCCATGAGTCCAATTTACAAATTTACCACCTTGCTTAAAAGTTGCGTTACAGGCTTTAAATACATCAACTTCGCGCAAACCAATTTGCTGAAGTGTATTTTTCATTGTTGGCCATGTGCCCTCGCCTACTCCAATAGTTGGAATATCAGAAGACTCAACTAGCATTACCTTTAAACCTTCACCAGATTGGCTTTGGTGATAAGAAGCAATAATAGCAGCACTTAACCAACCAGCTGTGCCACCACCTATTACTGCTACTGTTTTTACTGCTTTATTCATAGTGCGCTACTCTTTGAGTATTTATTGATAATATTTTATGTAACAAGTGCCCTTTTGGGCACTTGCTAAAATAGCTTTCATTAAAACAAATTTAATTAACTACACACTTAATGTGAGAGCAACCTTATTAGTAGCAGTACCTCATGAGGACTGCAATGAAAACTAAAAGGCTAACTAGGGCGTGTTTTGCCTAAAAGCAAAACACGCATCCGCAAATTTAATCTCGAAAGATAAACATGCCCTAACCTCTTTTTATCAATTAAAACGTTCCGCGAATACCAAATGCGTAACGTGAACCGTTATCTTCTACTGAGTAAATTTGATTATCGAAGCGTCCAGTTTGCACTAACTCTTCTTCGGTAATATTGATACCTTCAGCAAAAACCGTAAAGTTCTCGTTAATATCGTAACTTGCACTAATATCCCATTGACCGTATGTATCAACGTTCACTGGTTCACCATTAAAACCATTATCAACTAAGCGTAAAAAGCCTTCTCGGTTGTTAAATGCGATACGTGCTTGCCAGGTATCTTGCTCATAAAACAAAATTAAGTTTTGTGAGTCGCCTAAACCTTCAAGTGCAAATGTTTCTGTAGAATCTTCAGAAATACTAATGTCACTATCAACTACAGTTGCATTAGCAATAATACCAAAGCCATTATCAAAGATATGCGTTACACCAATTTCGTAACCAGTAACCTTAGCTGATTCACCATTTTGAGGGCGTGTTACGTTATATACTTCTGAACTACCATTTAGCTCATCAGTTGAAGCAACCACATCGCTTGAACATAAATCTGAGTTTGCAGTGCTACAGTTAAAATCTGGACCTGTTCTATCAGTAATATTGTATGTTTCGTCGTTCGTTAACGTCACAATAAAGTCGTCAACTTCTTTACTAAATACAGCAAAGCTAAACAAGTTAGCGTCGTTGTAATACCACTCATAAGAGATATCCCAGTTTTCTGATTGGAACGGCTTAAGGTTTGGATTACCACCACTTGCTGTTAAGTTTTGACGGCGAGGTTCGTTAAAGTTAGTTGCTGGCGATAACTGAGACATCGTTGGACGAGTAATACTATCGTACGCAGCAAAGCGTAAAATCATATTATCTTGTAGTTCAAATTTAACATTCATTGAAGGAAGTAAATTAGAGTAGCTAGTTCCCTCAGCAATATCTGTAGCCGGGCCAAATACGTTTGCAAATAATGTTGCATCAGATGTTGGAACAATATCAGAGATAAAACTTTGTACTGCCGCTACTTCAATATCAGTTTCAGAGTAACGCGCACCAAAGTTAATTGTTACAGGCATATCGGCTAAGTCAAAGCCCAGCGTAAAGTCCATGTATAAACTAGTAACGTCTTCGTTAATTTTATAACGGTTATTTTGCAGAGTTGGCTCAACAGGGAAGCCTTTATCCGCTAGGTAATCAAGCATTTTATCGCCATCGTAGCTGTAAAATGTATCAATTAAACCTGGAAAATAGTTACTTGCTGTATAGGCTTCAAAATCAATTGCATCAAGTGGTGCTTCTGTTCCGTAACCACAAAATTGACATTGGCTACCAAATACTTGAAAGCTCGCTTTTTCACGTTCTTGACGGTATGCACCAAAGTTTATTGCCTCAAGTGGTCCTCTGTCTGGTACGTATACAAAATCAGCTTTAAATTCTGTAATTTCATCTTCGTCAGTAAATTGATTACCAATTTCGTTATAGTGAAGACGCGCAAGACTCGGATCTGGCAATGAACCATTTTCAAAACCATCATGTATTACTGAAGGTACACTTCCTGTCCCATCAAAACTATAGCTATTAATAATGCCAACTACGTTGAAGCGGTCTTGACCCGCACGGTTATTTTCAGCTGTAGAATGCGATACATCTAAAACTGCTTTTAGCGATTCATTTACTTGCCAATCAACATTGATACCGTACGCTTTATTAGTTACATCGCGTGAATTACGTGTATGCGATACAAAGTCAGATGCCGGATCGCCACTACCTGAACTTAAACCAATTTCTTGTGTGAACGATAAAAGAGTGCCTGTTTCTGGGTCAATCGTTGCGCTACCAACACGATCTGGTTCAAACCAAGATGCTAAATCGCGTACTGTTGAGTCAACTTCAAATTTAGAAATTAGACCATCAACAGTTACTGTTACGTCTTCAGATGGTGCGTATTGCAATACTAAACTTGCGTTAGTACGTTCACGGTCTTGCTCATCAACTACTTGATCCCAGTTACGAGGGATATAAGCGTCTTCAAACAATACACCATCACGAGAGTTTGAAATTGTTTGACCACCACGCCAACCTGCTGTCAATATTTGGTTGTTTTGTAGTTTGCGTTGTTGATTCGTAATAGCAAAAAGTACGCCCAGCTTATCTTCATTAAATGTATTACTAATTAAAAACGAAGCTGATGGAGAGGTTTCTTCAGATAAGGTTTCATACATTCCCTTAACAGAACCAATTACATGTAAGCCACTAAAATCAAAAGGTCGTGCTGTGGTTACGTTAACCGTACCGCCAATACCGCCTTCTTGTAATTTTGCGCTATTACTTTTATAAATATCAGCACCGGTAATTTGGTCGGCTGCTAATACATCAAAATTAAATTCACGACCTGAACTATCAGTCGCTAATTGACGACCATTCACTAATACAGTATTAAATTGTGGACCAAAACCACGAATAGTTACGGCTTGCCCTTCACCACCACTACGGTCAATTGCAACACCCGTAATACGCTGTAGTGATTCTGCTACATTTAAATCAGGAAATTTACCAAGGTCCTCTGCTTTTATCCCGTCGGTTACAACATTAGACGCTTTTTTATCTAACATTGACGAACGTAAACTGCTGCGGATACCCGTTACTGCGATAACTTCAACATCTTCATTTACTACTGTAGGTGTGTCGCCTTCAGCTCCTTGGGCTGCAACGCTCCCGCTTGCCAATATGCCGGTGATAGCAATACTGAGTACGGTTTTCTTGTTGAACGATAACGTATTGTTAATTATCATTTTTAAAAACTCCTGATTGTGTGTAGTCATTGTGTCGTTGTGTGGTGTAAATAGCTTCAAATACTATTTATATTATAAATACTTTAAATTGATAAAAAGTGCAACCTTTTACTCAAGTTTGAGTAGCTTTTAATTACTATATTTTTTCTTTTTGTTTTCTTTAAATTAACATCAAAACATTGAGTTTGTTATGAAAATGCGTAAATAATAGTCTGGTTATATACTTCACCAGGTAATAAATTAGCTTTTGGAAAATTTTCACGGTTTGGAGCATCAGGCCAATTTTGCGCTTCTAAGCATAGCGCTTGGCGTGCTTTAAAAGGTAAATCAACAAAATTAGCCGTGTAAAGCTGCATACCAGGCTGGGTACTAAACAGTGCTAAATTAATATTGGTAAGTGTAGATGTTAATTTAGCCATTGCCTTAAGTTTGTTGTCATTTTTGTATACATAACAATGATCAAACCCAAAACCTGCGTCTAACTGTGGATGATTTTGTGACAGTGCACCACCCACTGGTTTAGCCTGTGTAAAGTCAAAGCAACTATTTTTAACAGCAGCTGCCTCTTCAAATGGAATACTGTTGTCATCAATAGGTAAGTAATGCGTAGCGTTAACTTGCAATAAATGATTAGTGATAGTATCGCTGCCTTCAAGATTGAAATAGCAATGATTGGTAAGGTTTACGAGGGTTTCTTTATCGCACGTAGCTTTAAAGCATAATGCTAATTGACCGTTAGTTGCAGTAATCGTTTGCCACACTTCTAATTGACCAGGAAAACCCTCCTCGCCATCTTCGGCGCAATAGTAAAGCTCAACCTCATTCTCGCTTTGCTGAATAACTTGCCAAAGTGCCTTATTAAAGCCCTTTACGCCGCCATGCAAACTATTAGAACCGTTGTTTTTTTCTAACTGATACGGCGTACCTGATAAGCTAAAATGCCCCTCGGCAATACGATTAGCATATCGACCAACGGTAGCGCCTAAATAAAATGGGTTTTCAAGATAGTAATGCGGATCGTCTACGCTAAGTGTCATTTCTTGATTTTTAAATTTAATACTTTTTATTATTGCGCCAAATGGCAAAATCTCAGCTGTTAAATTTTCACCATCACTAAGTTGAATAACCTGTAAAGGTTCATTATTGGCAACAGATATCACGCACATTCTCCAATCAAATACCGAACTAACATTACCTGCTATAACGGTGCAACAATATATATTATAAATAGTATATAACTAGCACTTGTAACTCAATCTAAATGCGTTAAAAAAATCACGATAAAAATTTACAGCTGCCATTATTTATTTACACAAGGCGAGTAAATTAAATACTTATTGTTTTTAACCCCCTAAAAATCACACCTAATTAACCAACACGTCAAAATAAATAAAAAGATAAATATAATTATAGACTTAAGAAAACCCAACCAATCGACATATGTTAAAGTTTTATTAAACCACTCTTTTATTTGGAAAATTACCACTCCTACTTTGTTTAGTTGATGTCTGCACCATTTAATCCAGCTTAATCGCTGCGTGTGCACTTTGTTTTTAGTATTTATAAACATTAACTGAGAGAAGAAAGGAATTATGATCCCATTTAAACTTAATAAACTGAGCATATTAGTTGGCGCTGTATCTGGCACATTCATATTAGCAAGTAGCCCTATACATGCTGCTCAAAGTGATAAAGTTCAGCAAGAAATGGAAGCGATCACGGTAACAGGCTACCGTTCTAACCTAGCCCGTAGTAAAGAACTCAAAAAAAATGCCATTGGCTCGCAAGACAGCATACTCGCTGAAGACATTGGCGAATTCCCTGATGCTAACTTAGCAGAGTCACTACAGCGTGTACCAGGCGTATCTATTTCGCGTGACTCAGGTGAAGGTCGTCAAATATCGCTACGTGGATTGGGTCCTAATTTTACACGCACACGCTTAAATGGCATGGAAGCACTTTTTACAAGCGATTCAGGTATTGACCAACGTGGTGGTGCATCTCGCTCTCGAGATTTTGATTTCAGTATTTTTGCCTCAGAACTATTTAATCGCGTAGATGTTTATAAGTCGTATGATGCGTCATTAGATGAAGGGGGTATTGCCGGTACTGTTGATTTACATACTGCAAAACCTTTTGATAATTCTGAAGAAGGGCTACAAGGTGCTGTAAGTGTAAAAGGTATTTATAATGATAGAACAGAGCATTCAAACCCTCGCTTTGCTGGTTTGTTATCAAATACTTGGGGGAATTTTGGTGCGCTCGTATCGGTTGCTTATTCTGAAGTAGATACAATTGAAGAAGGCTATCATGTGTGGTCTTGGAAACAAGCGAGCTTTGGTGATGATAATGTTGCAGATTCAGTCGATGCCGATATCAAAAACCGTTTAGTCAATGCCACGGGCAATGACCGTGTGTTTGTATCTCGCGCTAATAACATTGCATCTTGGGCTAATACACGAAAACGTACCGGTATTACCGCTGCATTTCAGTGGCAACCTTCTGATGAAATGTCTTTTGATTTGGATATTTTATACGGAAAGCTATCTAACGATCGCATTGAAAATCAATTATCAACAGCGGGCACAAACGCATTTACTGGCGATGTGACGGCAAATCAATTACTCGTTGATGCAGCCATTGAAGGTGACGATTTAGTATATGCCTCATTTGAAGGTCTTGATTTACGTACCGAGTCAAAAGTAAGTTTTGGCGAAACTGATTTTCACCAAATATCACTCAGTGGTAATTTTGAACTAACCGATAAACTCTACATGACAACCATGTTTGGTTTATCAAAATCTACTTTTGAGCAGCCTATAAACGATAAAGTTTTTAGTGAATCTGTCGATCATGCGTTTTCTGTTGATTGGCGCAATGCTAAATATGGTCAAAATACTTACGACTTCGATATTACCGACATTGACCAGTGGGCATTAATGCGAACTGATGTCCGCGAAGATGAAATAAGCAATGAATACAACACGTATCAAGTTGATTTTAATTACGAACTTAATGATGTGCATTCATTTAAGTTTGGTCTTCAGTCTAAAAACTATCAATCAGATGGTTTTGAACGCAGAGACCGTGTTGATTGGGAAAATGACCCAAATTCACCTGAAGCTGTTTTTCAAATAACTAGTATTCCAATTTTGCATGACTATGTTATTGCAGATAACCAAGCTACTTTTGAGCGTGTTGTTGCAACAGGTTTAATTTCTCGCGAGTTAGACGCCTCTCATAATCGCCCTGGTACGGTATATCAAATTGAAGAAGATACTATTGGGGTTTATGCACAGTATTTATGGAACACCGAGATAAGTAACTTCCCAATTAGAGGTAACTTAGGCTTACGTTGGTATGAAACTGAACAAACATCGAGCGGGGAAGTTAATACTGGAGTAGGTTTCGAACAAATTGAATTTAGTAAAACCTATTCCGATTTACTACCAAGCTTAAATGTTGTTGCTGATATTTCTGATAATTGGTTAGTACGCTTTGGTGCAAATCGCAATATTTCTCGACCAAATTTAGATCAACTAAAAGCCGCAGGACAAGTGGGTGTTGCAGATCAATTTATTAGTGCTGGTAACCCTAACTTAGAGCGCTTTGTTGCTGATTCATTCGAAACATCATTTGAGTTTTATGGTGATTCGTCAAGCTTAGCTATTGCAGTGTTTCATAAAGATATGGAGTCATTTATTGTCCAACAATCAGTGACCCTACCTTATGAGCAAACGGGTTACCCTCTAGAGTTTTTAGATTTTGACCCGCGCGTAAATGCGCAATCTGAGTTTACCGTTTCACAACCTATTAATGGTGATTCTACAGATGTTACTGGTTTAGAAATTGCGTTTCAAATGGACTTTGATTTTTTACCAGAGCCATTTAATTACTTAGGAATGCTCGGTAATGTAACCATTGCTGATGGCGAAACTATTTTATTTAACGAAGGTGAACGCATCAGCGTTACTCCTCCTGGCTTATCTGAGCTATCTCACAATTTTACCCTTTATTATGAAACGCCACATTGGGGCATGCGTGTATCGAGCTCTTATCGTGATGAGTACATTACAGGGGAAGGCTCAGAGCAAAACATTGTTGCCGGATATGATGAAACAACGTTTGTTGATTTTAAATCGTTTATGAATATTACAGAGCAAGTAAAAATAACCTTTGAAGCTACGAACTTAACCGACGAAGCGATTCGACAATTCCTCGATCACAGAACTCAATCCTACTCACAAAGTGGCCGTAATTTTGCGTTAGGTATGTCGTATAAATTTTAGCTCTCACCTCTTAACTGGCTGCTTTTGCAGCCAGTAACTTTAAGGAAAAAAGTTATGCAAAAATACACTGTTTCATTACTCATTAATTTATTACTGCTTTTGGTTTGCTGCCCATCAATTGCTGCAAATGACACATTTACTTTAGGTGTTATTGCCGATTGCCAATATGCAGAACAAGCCAATAAAGGTACTCGAAACTACACATCTTGCCCTCAAAAGTTCAGCGCTGCGGTTGAGCAATTTAATCAACACCCTTTATCGGGTGTATTACATTTAGGCGACTTTATCGACCGTGAATTTAAAAGTTTTACCCCGTTAAATACAATATCATCGTCGCTTAATACTCCCCTTTATCATGTATTAGGAAACCATGAATTCTCGGTAGATGATAAGTTTAAAATGCGCATAACTAACACTTTAAATATGCCATCGCGCTACTACAGTTTTGAAATAAATAATTGGCTCTTTATTGCCTTAGATGGCAACGATGTGAGCACTTACGCATGGCCTAAAAATAGTAAAAAACATCAACAAAATATGACCTTGTTTAACTCTCAATATAAAGGGCACGAAGATTGGAATGGCGCAATTGGTTTAAAACAGCTTAAGTGGTTAGAAAAAAAGCTAAAAGTAGCGCAACTAAAAGAACAACCTGTTGTACTACTGAGTCACTTCCCTATCTTTCCTGAAAACAACCATAACCTATGGAACGAGCAAGAAGTGCTAACCCTTATTAGCCAGTATCCAGCCGTAAAAGCATGGTTTAATGGTCATAACCATGTAGGTAATTACGCAAAAAAAGACGGCATTCACTTTGTAACTTTTCATGCGATGCTTGATACCGATACAACTGCATTTAGCACTCTTGAATTTTCGCCAACCCAACTTAAAATTAATGGTCAAGGGAGGCAGCCTTCAATGGTTCTTCCCATTAAATAACCGCAATAAAACGAAGATAACCTATGGCTCTATATAATAACGCGTACAAGGAGAGGATTAGCGTGACTAGGGAACTTAGTCACGCATTTTTGGCACTTATGTAGCTATGCAATTGCTCAATAGCACTTTGCATTTGGCGGCTTATATCACCTAGGCTAAACCCTGTTGCCACTTTAATTTGTTGATATGTTTCACCATGAATACGACTACGTACTATAAGGTCTCGCTGCTTATCTGTAAGCGTATTCATCGCATCTGAAATATATTCAATTCGTAAATTCATGCTACATAGATCCTCAGGGCTACCTTGTGTACATAGTGGTTCATCAATATTATCGAGGGTGTCGTCTAAAAAATGTTGGGTATTTTTAAAACGAGAACGATAATTTAAACCAATGTTAATAGCTGAACGAAGCAGATAAGCTTTCGGAAACTCTATTTTATCAATATGCTGGTGCGACAACATATTACTAAATGCCTCCTGCACTAAATCCTCATGGTCGCTAAGGCTTGCCCCAAAAAAATCACGGACTCTACGGTTTAGTTCACTGTTGTGCTCGGTATATAATTTTTCAAAAAATGATTCGATAATCATAAAATAGCTTTAACAACCTCTTAATTCAAAAGTAAAAACAACTGTATTAGTTGTTGTATTTAAGAGGATTAATCTAACATTCAATTATGCTAAGAATATGACAAACCAAGCGTTTGTCACTAAAAGGTCATTTATTAGCTAAGTTATGACTCAGCAGTAATATGCTCGTTAAGCGCTGTTTTTTCGTCAATGCTAAGCGCTTGCTTTGATTTAGCAATAAAATCGTATCTCACCATCACGGCTTTGCCTATCGCACAGCATTTATCGTGTTGCCATGCTTCTTGCCGAAGTGTGAAAGAGCTAGTGCCTATATGCTCTACAGAGGTTTTAACTGTCACCTCGTGACCATAAAATAACTCACCTACAAACGACACCTCTATTTTAGCTATGATCAGTTTCCAGTCTTGTGGATTTAAGTCAGGTGTAAAAAATTTAAAAATAGGTCCACGCGCGACTTCAAACCATACGGGGAGTACGGTATTGTTAATATGTCCAAGCGCATCAGTTTCACTAAAGCGCGGCATCACTTTTTCAATAAACATAATAATCCTTATAAAAGGTTACTCATGACGGACTTTATTCGCGTATACGATAATGCGCTAAGCAATGATTTTTGCGATAACTTTATTTCCACATTCGCGCAAAGCCCACATGTAAAACAAGGGGTGACATCGGGCGGTGTCGATTTAAAGAAAAAAGACAGCCACGATTTACATTTAAATAATCATCCCGAATATGCCCAACAATTAAAACATATACAACAAACAACTGCACAGCATGTTTTTAACTATATTGAAGAACATATTTTTATGATGATTGGGGCGTTTGGTTTAAAAGTTTATCACCCAAAAACAGGCGACGTTGTCGATTTAACTCAAGATAACTTTGATGAAGTAGGCAGACCACAACTACCTGTTTTAGTGCAGCAAATTTTTAGACTTGGCAATATTCAAGCGCAAAAATACGAAGTAAATAAAGGTGGTTACCCTTACTGGCACAGTGAGGTTTATCCGCAGCTACAACACAATGAAGCTTTGCATCGCGTGTTGTTATTTATGTTTTATTTAAACGATGTAGAAGAAGGTGGTGAAACTGAGTTTTACTATCAAAATCGTAAAATCGCACCTAAAAAAGGCACTATGGTAATAGCCCCAGGCTACTTTACACATACTCATAGAGGTAATAAGCCAGTATCAAACGATAAGTATATTTTAACATCGTGGGTGTTGTTTAATCGTGCAGAACAAATATATGGTGCGCCAAAGAGTTAGCGCACCAAAACTTATATGATTAACCTAGTAGCTCATCAAATAAATCAAACAGTTGATCAAGCTCTTTAATGGTGTTGTAGTGCATACAACCAATGCGCACTACACCGCCTTTATCAAGCACATCTAATTGCTTACACAAACCTTGGGCATAAAAGTTACCATCCCACACACATATATGCTGTTTACCTAAAAACTCTGAAACAGCGCGCGGCTCAAGTCCTTCAAAAATTAAAGCAAAAGTAGGTGTACGCTCATTTAAGCGATCAAAGTCATCAATACCAAACAGCTTAATGCGTGGGTAGTTTACCAAGCGCGTTAAAAAGTGCTCACTAAGCGCCATTTCGTGTTGTTTAGTTTTAGCAAAAGCTATGCTTAATTTTTCGCGGCGTGAATGGCTATCGTCAAGTTCGCTAATTGCTGCAATGTAATCAACAGCCGCGATAAAACCCGCCATGGCTTCAAAGCTTTGTGTGCCGGTTTCCCAACGACCTGGTGCTACGTCTTTAGCTGGTTCAACTTTATAAGGTGTGAACCCGTCTAAATGTTCTTTTTTACCGTAAACCATACCTAAATGCGGGCCAAAAAACTTATATGCAGAGCAGGCTAAAAAGTCGCAATCAAGTGCTTGCACGTCTACAAGTTCGTGCGGTGCGTAATGTACGGCATCAACATAAACAAGTGCGCCTACACCATGAGCTAGCTCAACAATACGTTTAATATTATTAATTGAACCTGTGGTATTTGAAGCGTAAGTTACCGCTACAAGCTTAGTGTTGCTGTTTAATAAGCTTTCAAACTGCGCCATATCTAAGCTGCAATCTGCTTCGTTAATAAGCGCTGTATTTACCTTTACGCCTTTATCTTCTGCGGCTTGTTGCCACGNGACGATACATTTGAGAAATGATCGGCATTGGTTACAATTATTTCATCGCCAGCCTGCCAGTCACGTGAAATTGCACGGCTAAAGCTAAATGTTAGGCTGGTCATGTTTGGACCAAACACAATTTGTTGTGAGCTAGGTGCATTAAGTAAATCAGCGGCGGCTTGACGCGCATTCGCCATCAACTCAACCGTTTTATCACTTGAAAAA
Organism: Pseudoalteromonas sp. TB64; assembly: GCF_000498095.1. GTDB lineage: Bacteria > Pseudomonadota > Gammaproteobacteria > Enterobacterales > Alteromonadaceae > Pseudoalteromonas. Next base: position 13,722 of record NZ_AUTQ01000092.1, on the reverse strand, counting down.
AACGCGCCACCTAAGTTCGAATTATAATGACCTAAATAAGCTGTCATCGCATTAAGCACCGATGTTGGCACTTGCGAGCCACCTGGTCCGTCTAAAAATACGGGCGATTTACCATCAACGTTTTGCATTAATGCAGGAAACTGCTCACGTAATTGCGTTATGTTCATGCTTATTCCTTAAGACGTTAATACAAAACAATCCAGGTAACCTGGTTTGCTAGCATCAATTTTGTTCATAGGTGTTGCGTTATGCCACACTTGACGGTCATTTATTAATGCAAACATGCCGTCTTTTATTTCCATTTTAAAACAAGGCTCAGCTTGCTTGTTTTCGTATACAAGTAGCTCGCCGCCTTCTAAGTTCTCGTGAGAAACACCACATATACATACATGGTCAAAACCATCTTGATGCACGCCTTCTGGCGCTGCTGGCGTATCACTATTAATAGCAAGCATACGGAACTGATGAATTTCAATATCACGCTGTTCATCAATACCGGTAAGTTGGCGAAACTCATTTACAATGCTTTTCATGCCTTCTGACTCAAGTAAACTTTGCTCTAGGTTTTCGTAAGTACGCTCTACATTACCTTGAAAAGTATTAATTGAATCGTCTTGAACAAATGCTTTGGTTTGTTGTAACTTTATTTCACCATTTTGCATTTTAACTACTGAGTAACGACGTTTACGAAAGGCACCATCTGCATAAGGATTTGCAGGCAGGTTATCAAAAGAAGGCTTAACCAAATCAATATTTGCTTGGTTAACAAAACGTAGTTGCAGTAAATTCTGGTTGTTTAATGCTGTCATAAAATCTCGCCTAAAATAATGAGAATATTGATGAGGATTTTAATGCATTTTGATAGGAATTTTTGCGCGATTACTTACTTTAAAAGCAACTTAAGACTAGATTTAATACAATAATATAAAAAAAGAAGCATGAACTATCTAATATTTATTTTAGCCAATAAAAAACCCGCCTAAGCGGGTTTTTAAACAAACTCTAAAAATTATACAGCTTGTTGAATAATCACGTTGTCTGCTTTTTTAGTGTAAGCAGGCATACGGTGGAAGTTCAAGTAACGGTATGTATCTGACGCCGTTGCATTGATCTTCGCAGCATATTCTTGGTACTCAGCAACTGTAGGTAATTTACCAATGATTGCAGCAATTGCAGCAAGCTCAGATGATGCTAAGAATACGTTTGCGCCATTACCTAAACGGTTAGGGAAGTTACGTGTAGAGGTAGACACAACCGTTGCTTTATCTGCAACACGTGCTTGGTTACCCATACATAGTGAACAACCTGGAGTTTCGATACGTGCGCCAACACGACCAAAAATACCATAGTAACCTTCTTCTGTAAGTTGGTCTTTGTCCATCTTAGTAGGTGGAGCAACCCAAAGCTGAGTCGGAAGTTGACCTTTAAAGCCATCAAGCAACTTACCAGCAGCACGGAAGTGACCAATGTTAGTCATACAAGAACCGATGAATACTTCATCAATTTTCTCGCCAGCAACATCAGAAAGAAGACGCGCATCATCTGGGTCATTTGGAGCACAAAGAACAGGTTCTTTAATCTCAGCTAAATCAATTTCAACGATATGCTTGTACTCTGCATCAGCGTCAGCTTCCATTAGTTCTGGGTTAGCTAACCAATCTTGCATTGCAGTAATACGACGTTCAATCGTACGTACATCGCCGTAACCTTCAGAAATCATCCACTTAAGCATAACAATGTTTGATTCTAGGTATTCAGAGATAGACTCTTTAGATAACTTAACAGTACAACCTGCTGCCGAACGCTCTGCAGATGCATCTGATAATTCAAACGCTTGCTCAACAGTTAGGTGCTCAACGCCTTCAATTTCTAGTACGCGACCAGAGAATTCGTTAATTTTACCTTTTTTCTCAACTGTTAATAAACCTTGTTTGATACCGTAGTAAGGGATTGCATGAACAAGGTCACGTAAAGTGATACCTGGTTGCATTTCGCCTTTAAAACGAACCAAAATAGATTCAGGCATATCAAGTGGCATAACACCGGTTGCTGCTGCGAATGCTACTGCACCCGAACCTGCTGGGAATGAAATACCTAATGGGAAACGTGTATGTGAATCACCACCAGTACCTACGGTATCTGGTAATAACATACGGTTTAACCACGAGTGAATAATACCATCACCTGGACGAAGTGAAACACCGCCACGGTTCATGATGAAATCAGGAAGCGTATGGTGAGTGCTTACATCGATAGGCTTAGGATAAGCTGATGTATGACAGAAAGACTGCATTGTTAAATCTGCAGAGAAACCTAAACATGCTAGATCTTTAAGTTCATCACGTGTCATAGGACCTGTTGTATCTTGCGAACCAACAGTTGTCATTTTAGGCTCACAGTACTGACCTGGGCGAATACCTGCAACGTTACATGCTTTACCAACCATTTTTTGCGCTAGTGTGAAGCCTTTATCAGAAACTTCTGTTGCTGTTGGTACTTTAAATGTATCAGTTGCGCCTAAGCCAAGAGATGTACGCGCTTTATCAGTTAAACCACGACCGATGATTAGTGGAATACGACCACCAGCACGAACTTCATCTAAAATCACATCAGATTTAAGCTCAAAAGTAGAAATCACTTTATCAGTACCATGTTGCTTAACAACACCTTCGTACGGATAAATGTCGATTTGCTCGCCCATGTTGAGTTCATCAACATTTAATTCGATTGGTAATGCGCCTGAATCTTCCATTGTGTTGAAGAAGATTGGAGCAATTTTATTACCTAAACATACACCGCCAACACGCTTGTTTGGTACGAACGGGATATCATCGCCCATAAACCAAAGTACAGAGTTAGTTGCAGACTTACGAGAAGAACCCGTACCAACAACATCACCTACGTAAGCAAGTGGTAAACCTTTAGTTTTTAATTCTTCAAGCTGAGTAATTGGACCTACTTCGCCTGCTTTATCAGGTGTAATACCGTCACGTTCAATTTTTAGCATTGCTAAAGCATGAAGTGGGATATCTGGACGAGACCATGCATCTGGTGCAGGAGACAAGTCATCAGTATTTGTTTCGCCAGTTACTTTAAATACAGTAACTGAAATCTTTTCAGCAACAGCTGGTTTATTAGTAAACCATTCTGCATTTGCCCAAGACTCAATAATTTGCTTAGCAAATGTATTACCCGCTTTTGCTTTTTCTTCTACATCGTAGAATGCATCAAACATAAGTAATGTATTTGAAAGGCCTTTAACTACGATTGGTGCAAGTGTTTCGTCATCAAGCAGGTCAATCATTGGTGCGATATTGTAGCCACCAAGCATTGTGCCTAACAATTCTGCCGCTTTTTCTTTAGAAACAAGTGGAGAATTAGCTTCACCTTTAGATACAGCGGCTAAGAAGCCCGCTTTAATATAAGCAGCATCATCAACACCTGCTGGTATACGTTGAATGAACAAATCTAAAATGAATTCTTCTTCACCTGCAGGTGGAGTTTTTATTAATTCAATAAGATCAGCAGTTTGCTGAGCATCTAATGGCGCTGGTACGATACCTAACGCGGCACGTTCTTCTACGTGTTTACGATATTCTTGTAGCACAATATTGCCCTCTTGGTGACGTGAAAGTATCCGGTAGCGCTTCAAGCGCAACATATTACCCAATACTTATAGTATTCTAACGCGTAATTATAAAGCTTTTATGGATAGATGAAAATCCATCCAGTTACGCAACTGATTATACCGATTATAAATACTATGAATAGTGGTTGTAGTAAAAACTATTTCCATGAATACTTGTTAAGTAAGAATCATTACCATTAACCAATATTAATTTATTGCAGACATAAAAAAACCCAGCACTTGGCTGGGTTTTTATTACAAACTATTTAATTAACGTAAAACTTTAACGTTTTTGATAGATTTGATATGCGCTTCTACACGACGGTTTTCTGCGTTTGCAGCTTTAGTGTTTGCATCATTTTTAAGACGCTCTTCACCTAAACCAGCTGTAGTAATGCGGTTTTTAGCAACACCAGTTTCAACTAATTGTTGAGCAACTGCGTCAGCACGTTTTTTAGATAACCATTTGTTGTAAGATGCTTTACCTACTGAAGAAGTGTGACCTTCTAAAAGTACTGTTGTATCTGGGTACTCTTTTAAGAAAGCAGATACTTTTTCAATATCATCTAAATACTGAGTAGATACAGCTGAAGCATTGTTAGGGAAAGTCACTAATAAGCTTACAGTTACTTCTTTATCTTCATATAAAGTACAACCATTACCATCAACAGCATCTGTCATTGGTGTGTTAGGACAGTTATCGTCTACATCAGCAATGTTATCGTTGTCGCTATCTGCTGGAGTTACTGGCACTTCAACAACAGTAGGTTGTGGAGCTGGTTCAACAGGCTTTTCTGGCATAGAATTTTGACCAAATAAGTAGTTGATACCTAATTTAGCGCCTACGTCAGTGTAACCACGGTCAAGACCTTGGTATACAGATGTTTCAGCGTTAACAAATAAACCGTCTGTAATGAAATGTTGGTAACCAACACCTGCATTTAGGAAAGTATTATCTGTAGCTACTTGCATTTCCTTAACACCGAATAAACCGTAGAAAGGACCGCCACCAAAGTGGTAAAGTGCATCAACACCAAAACGCTCGCCTTCTTCATCATCGCGGTTACCATTTGGAAATGGTGCTGCTAAAAATGCGTTGAAATCCATATCTGCATACTCAAGACGACCACTCCAGTAATCACTGAAACGGTAACCTACTTCAGCACCCCAGCTTGCAGACTCATTAACTTCTAGGTCTTGGTGCAAGTTTAAGTTTTTCCAAGATGCGTCGTAGTAGTCACCAAACACACCAATGTAATAACCTGGTTCTTTATCTGCAGCGAATGTAGATGCACTAGTTGCAGCTAGCGCGATTGCAATTGTAAGTGATTTTAATTTCATTGTTTTCTTCCCATTTTTAACAACTAATAAATTGTAGCTAATGAACTCTAGCTCAACCAGTTTTGTACAGACTACCTGAGCTTTTGTTAATCAATACTTAACGAAAAATAAAGTTTATAACTTTCTTCAATGCTTAATAACAACACACAACTACTTACTATAGGCGAAGTTAAAGCCTTAACGTAAAAATAAATAAAGTGGTTTTGTAAATTGATACTCAGCAGGGAATGTAAGAGCAATTAAATTAAATGCACTTAGTAATGCACAGAAAATTGCTTGGCTTTAAGTCGGCGCATAATACCACCAGAATTTACATTCCCCTACATATTATGTGTATTTATGATTAAAAATGACTCTTTTTAATCATGGAGTTACATTTAAAGTTAATGATTAAGTACCACAAAAAGTGCGGTAATCATTATCACTCAATGGTGCTGTCTGAAATTCAGGTAAATTTTCACTCTCTGAATACGGACTATTTGCTACTTGTATAAAGTTTTGTAGCAACTTACTTGCACCAGTATCATTATACTCCGCTATTATTTTTTCGATCACATGGTTACGAGGAATAACACGTGGATTAGCTGCTCGCATTATTTTATAACTATTACCATCAGTTCTACTTTGCCATTTATTTACCCACAGTGTTAGTGCATTAGGTATAAGCGCCTCACCATTTAACGACTCAGTTAATGCATCAAAAGTATTGGTGTAATCGAGCTGATTGTCTTTTAATAGTGTCAATAACTCAGCAATTAACTCGCTATCACTAGCGGTAGTTTCACTTAAACCCAACTTTTGCGCCCACATAGCCGTAAACTCAGTATTAAATTGCTCAGCAAAACTATTAATAAATGGCGTCATTAGCGAAACAGCTTGCTCGTCATCATCACTAATAAGGGGTATTAAACTTTCAGCTAAGCGAGCACAGTTCCAATTTGCCATATTAGGCTGATTACCAAATGCATAACGCCCTTGTTTATCAATAGAGCTAAATACAGTATCAAAGTCAAAGCTGTTCATCATCGCACACGGACCGTAATCAATCGTTTCTCCGCTCACTAGCGTATTATCGGTATTCATTACTCCATGAATAAAACCAACACGCATCCAACTGATAACTAATTTAACTTGGTTTTTAATTACAACACCTAAAAAGGCTAAATAACGCTGCGATCCCGTATCGGTTATTTCTGGGTAGTGTCGCTCTATAGCTAAATCGGCTAAATTTTTAAGCCCTTCAACATCGCCTTGCGTCGCTAAATATTGAAACGAGCCAACACGAATATGACTGGTTGCTAAACGAGTAACTATTGCGCCTGCTTGTGGTGGATTACGATAAACCATTTCACCACTACCAACGACCGCTAAGCAACGTGTGGTTTTAATGCCTAGTGCATGCATTGCCTCGCTCATTACGTATTCACGAATAGCAGGACCAAGTGCACAACGTCCATCTCCCCCTCGTGAGTAAGGAGTAGCACCAGAGCCTTTTAATTGAATATCCCACAACTGGTTTTTATCATCATTAATAGCGCCCAGTAAATGCGCTCGTCCATCACCTAAACGTGGTGAAAAATGCCCAAATTGGTGCCCAGAGTAACCAAGTGCTACTGCAGGAATAGCCTGTTTTTCGTTACCACTAAAAATATTGGCACGTAAGTCGTCAGCAACATTAATATTAAATTGTTTTGCTAAACCATCGTTCCACAGCAATAACTGAGGAGAGGCAACACTTGCAGGAAAATCTTCAATGGCAAAGTTTTCCGTAATGTCTGTGTATCTTGGCACTAATTTCATGATAGTTCCTATTATTGCTGGCTTATACCAACACGGTTATCGCCTACACCATAGGCCAAAATTAAGCTTAGTTCTTGCATGCTTAAACCACTTTGCTTTTGCATTTCATTAAAAAAAGCTTGGGCTGCACTCAGTGACTTTTTAGTTTGTAAGCCACCGTCTATAATTTTATGAGCACGTAAGTAATTCTCTACATCGCGTGATAATAAAAAGGTATCTTTACCAAGTGCTCGCAGCGCATAAGGTCCTGTATTTCCGCCTAAACGCGAACCATGCTTTTTTAAATACGCCCATAAACCAATAATATCGTCTGTTGGCCAATTAGCGACAAACTGGCTAAAACTGCCATGCTCTTGTGCTATTTCGTGGATCATGTAAGCATTTTCGGTAATTGTTTTTACTTTTTTGTAGTTACGAACAATACGCTCATCCGTTGCTTTTTGTTCTAGCATATCGGGTGGCATCATTAATAATTTATCAACGCTAAAATCCCAAAAAACCTCTCTAAAGCCCGGCCACTTATTATTAATTACTGACCAATAAAAGCCGCTTTGAAATACTTTTCGAGTAAATTCTTCAAGCCAATCGTCGTCACTTAACGTGCTTAGTTGTTTTTTAGATAGCGGTTTTGCAAGTAATAACTTAAGCATTTTTTCAGAGCCTTTTCGCTCTACCGCTCGCTTATAAATATCGCTAAATTTTTCCATCTGATTAATGCCTTACTTCTACTATGGGGCTAGTGTACGAGAAAAGCACCCAATACGTAACCACCCCTCTTTTCGATGAATTAATCTGTATTTAGTAGCTTGACACCCAGATGGCTAAAATGCTTTAATCGCTGCAATTACCCTATTTAAATTGCACAGGCTTGTAAGTTTTTACTCTACAAACAGGTGCAAAGGGCTAGAAGAGGTGCGTTATTCAGGTAGCGTATGTTAGGAGCGCAAACTCCAGTGAACATACGTGAGGGGAATTAACGCCGAGAAGTAATCACTTTTGCGAGGTGTTTATTTCGGGCGACTAGGTTGAACCCTAGCGACTGTCACCAATAGCTGCTTATAAAAAGCAGCTTATTAGTTTGGTGGAGAGCTTCTGGTCTTAAATATTAAGGCCGTGCGCCCTATTATTTTAAGCCCATTCGCTCTTCGAATTATTAGTTCGAACGACGTTAATGCGGCTCCTTCCATAAAGCTTTTTTAACTCTTCGAATAATACCAATTGCATTAAATTAGTTATCGCTAAAATGATCACGTTTTTAATAAAATTGGTACAAATTATAAGTTCGTGAGAGATGATCAACAACTTCAATTTAAACGACTACTCATTGTGGACCGCGCTCGTTACGCCATTTGATCAACACGGCGATGTTGACTACAACACGTTAACTAAGCTGGTTAGCGATCAAGAAGCGGCACATAACGGTATTTTACTACTTGGCAGTACAGGCGAAGGTTTAGCACTAACGCTAAAAGAGCAACAAGCCATTGTTGAACACGTGTGCCAACTAAAACCAGCAGTGCCATTAATGGTTGCTGTTGGCGGTAGTAATCTAAAGCAACAAATTGAGTGGGTTAACTACTGTAATAAACTACCTATTCATAGCTTTTTACTTGGCTCGCCGCTTTATGCAAAACCCGGTGCTATAGGTCAAACCCATTGGTTTGAAAGCCTACTTAATGCAAGCGCTCACCCGTGTATGCTTTATAACGTACCGGGTCGAAGTGCTATTAGCATCCCAACGGCAACAATTCAAAACTTACAAAACAATAAAAATTTATGGGCGTTAAAAGAAGCGAGCGGCAGCATTGCTCAGTTTGAGGCTTATCGACAAGCAGCGCCTAATTTAGCTATTTTTAGTGGCGACGATGCGCTAATGCCATATTTTGCACAAGCAGGTGCAAAAGGTTTAGTGTCGGTAGCTGCAAACGCATGGCCAGCACAAACTCATGAGTTTGTTAAGCGCAGCTTAAGTGGTCAACACCCTAATTTATTTGCTCAGTGGTCAAGCGCTATTAATAGCCTATTTGCTGTCGCAAACCCTATTCCCGTAAAGGTATTAATGCATTTGCAAGGGCGATTAACAAGCCCGCAATTGCGTCCACCTTTAACACACCTTGAGTTAACTCAAACCGATTGCATAACAACTGCAAACAACACCATTTTATCTTGGCATTAAACACAGGTTTTTATAATGAGCTGGTTAGAACTATTAAATAATTTAGAATCGGGCGCAGTACGCGCAGCATCACAAAACGAAAGCGGCCAATGGCAAGCTAACGTAGAAGTAAAACAAGGCATTTTAGAAGCCTTTAAAAATGGCACTAATACTGAGTTTGCAGGTGGCTTTGTTGATAAGCATAACCTAGCTCCGCAAGAATTTAGTACTGAAGATGGCGTACGTATGGTGCCAGGTGGCTCTAGTGTTCGCCGTGGTGCTTATGTTGCTAAAGGCACCATTATTATGCCACCAGCGTATGTAAACATTGGTGCATACATCGACGAAGGCACAATGGTTGATAGCCATGCATTAGTTGGTTCGTGTGCGCAAGTAGGTAAAAACGTACATTTAAGTGCTGCAGTGCAGCTTGGTGGTGTACTTGAGCCAATTGGTGCAAGCCCAGTCGTTGTAGAAGACGATGCTTTTATTGGTGCAGGCTGTATTATTGTTGAAGGCGTAGTCATTAAAAAAGGCGCAGTACTTGCCCCTGGCGTGCGTTTATCAGCGACTATTCCGGTATACGACTGCGTAAACGAGCGCCAACTTGATAAAGGCGAGCCAATCCCTGAGTACGCTATTGTAATACCAGGCTCTCGCCCTGCTTCAAACGAATGGGCGCGCGAGCAAGGCTTAAGTATGTCGTGTGCGTTAATTGTTAAATACCGCGACGAGAAAAGCGATGCATCGTTATTGCTTGAAGAGGTTTTACGATAATGAGTTTTTTGAGCACGCCTATCAAAGCCGCTGTAAATACAATTACACAACAACTTGATACACCTTTTTTTGTTTACGACTTAGATAAACTAAACACGCATCTTGCGCGTTTAGTTGCGCAAACCGACGTAAAACTATGGTACGCCGTTAAAGCAAATCCATTGTCTAAAATTATTCAAAGCTTAGACAACGCTGGTTTTAATTTTGACGTAGCAAGTAAAGGTGAGCTTGAGCAAGTACTAGCACAAGGTATTAGCTCACAGCGCGTGCTCAACACAGGGCCTGCAAAAAGCCCTAAACAAATTAAACACTTTATTGAGCGCGGCGTGCGTATATTCGTAGCCGAAAGCCTCAATCAAGTACATTGGTTAAACCAACAAGCACAATTACAAAATACGCAGTTACAAGTATTACTGCGAGTGCAATTACGCTGGCCTGAAGGTGAAAAAAACCCACTGGGCGGCGACAGCCTCACACCATTTGGTTTGGGTTGTGATGAGTGGCAAGCGCTCAATGTAACCGACTACCCTGCACTTAAGTTTGACGGCTTACATATTTTTCAGTGGGGCAACATGCTTAGCACGCAAAAGCTAAGCGAATTGTGGTCACAAATGATTGCACCACTTAGCCAACTTGCCGGCGATTTAAATATCAGCCTTAAAATTCTCGATTTAGGTGGTGGTTTAGGTATTCCCTACACACAAAGCGAAACAACACTTGATTGGGATGACTTAATAGCTGCGCTCGCTAAAATTAAAAATGATGCGGGTGTAGAAGAGTTATGGATGGAACTTGGTCGTTATGCCGTGGGCGAATGTGGTCATTACGCAAACCCAGTAATAGAGCGCAAACAAAACTATAATCAACAGCAAGTCATTTTAAGCGGCGGTATAAACCACTTATTACGCCCTGCTGTTACCAGCCAAGATTTTCCTGCTGCGTTACTGCGTGAATCCAGTGCTAAAACTCAAGCGGTCACTTTATACGGCCCACTTTGTACAGCGCTTGATTGCTTGGGTGAACATAACTTACCAAGCGATTTAAATGAGCGCGACTGGCTAGTGTTTAGCCAATGCGGTGCTTACGGCTTTACCGAAAGTATGCCGTATTTTTTATGCCACGAGCTAGCCGCCGAGTACACATTACAAAACGGTAAACTTACCTGCGTTCGCCAAGCCGAAAATGCCAGCCACTACTTAAGGTAATAAGCATGAGTAATACAACACACATCAGCCAAGAGAACATTGTAGTAGGGGAAGTTGCAAACGGCTTGCCGCTTACAATTCCGGTGTATCGCTTAAAAGGTGATGCCACAGGACCTAGTGTTTATGTTCAGGCCAATATGCATGGCGCTGAAGTGCAAGGTAACGCGGTTATTTTTCAGCTGCTTGAGCAGTTAAAAAACTTAAACCTTAATGGCGATATTACCCTTGTGCCCTACGCTAACCCAATTGGTTGTAATCAAAAATCTGGCGAGTTTACCCTTGGCAGGTTCGATCCGATTACGGGTACTAATTGGAATCGCATGTATCACTACAATAAAAAATTAGTGACACAGTTTGCACAAAATCATACTCAGTATGACGACGCTACATTAAAAAGTAACTTCAAACAGGCGCTTATTGACGAAGTTGACAGCAAACTCAACGGCCCTGCTTATTTACTTAATACGGGTAAACGCATTGCGCTTAACTTACAAAAGCTCGCTCATCAGGCTGATATAGTACTCGATTTACACACAGGTCCTATTTCAAGCAAGCATTTGTACTGCCCAACCTACGCAACCGACAGCGCGCGTTATTTTAATATTGAGCATGTATTGCTTATCCCTAGTGATTTTGACGGCGCTATGGACGAAGCTAACTTTTGCCCATGGTGGCATTTAAGTGATGCACTTAGCGAGCAAGGCCGTGAATTATCAATACCTGTAGAAGCATTTACGGTAGAGCTAGGCAGCCAAGAAAAAATAGATTTAAAAGAAGCACTAAACGATGCTAACAGCATTTTAAGTTACTTAAATCACAAAGGTGTTTTACAAAATGCAACGCACACTCCAGCTGATATAACCCGCTATGCGTGTAATTTAGATGACTACTTTGCTTATTACGCCCCCATTGGCGGTATGGTTGAATACATAGCACCACTTGGCGGACACATTAAAGCCGGTGAGCCTATTGCTAATATTTTGCGAATGGAACGCTACTTAAGCGAGCAACCACTGCAAACGCTCACCCTAGATTGCGATGCAATAGCTATTCTGCACTTTGCATCTGCAAGTGTTAACCAAGGCACTGAACTTTATAAATTTTTTACTAACGTATTTGAGCTTTAGCTCACCCTTCTCATTGCGTGAGAGTAAATTAACTATGTTGTTAATTTGCATTAGAAAAGCGGCTTAGGCCGCTTTTCTTTTGATCTGTATTTATCTCTAATACGTATAAGATAAGATCTGAGAGCAAATTCAGTAAAAGTTCACCGTTACATATGTAAAAAGGCGTTATAATCAAATTAACGTACTAACCCACCGAACTCACAAAGGAATTACAATGAGCTGGCGCCACTGGATCACTCTTTCTGCTTTAATAAGTACAGCTGCCTTCGCACAAGAAGATGAAGCTCCTACAAATGAGCAAAATAACGATATTGAGCTTGTAAAGCAGTGTATTTTAAATGAAGTAATCGGCGGAGATGGCAAACAAACTCTCGACGATTTACGTGAAAAATGTTCAGCTCTTGAAGAAGACAAACAACTTACCGCGCTTGATAAACGCCAAGCACGTGAGCAAGTGGGTAAAAAAAATAGAAATGTAATTACACCACACAAACGTAACTATATTTTACCTCTTTCGTATGTATCACATCCAAACGATCGTCCTTTCGATGGTTTTGACGAATTAACAGATGATAACGATGGCGAGCCACTCGATAACCTAGAAGCAAAATATCAGCTTTCAATCAAAGTGCCTCTTTATGATAATTTTTCTGATGAAGACCAAGCCATATTTTTTGGTTTTACACTTCAGTCATATTGGCAGCTTTATAACTCAGAAATTTCTTCACCATTTCGTGAAACTAACTATGAGCCAGAAATATTTTGGATAAATTATCTCGACCCAGAAAACGTATTATGGGGCGACGAAATGGCAATTTCATTAGGTATTTCACATCAATCAAATGGTCGTAGCCAGCCAAACTCTCGTTCATGGAACCGTATTTATGCTGACTTTATTTGGGAAAATGAAGGCTTTGTTTTTAGCTTCAAACCTTGGTATCGCATAGCTGAGGACGAAAAAGAAGATATTTTAGATGCTAAAGGCGACGATAACCCTGATATATATAAATATATGGGTTACTTTGAATTTAGTGGAGCGTATCGCTTTCATGAGCATGAATTTAGCTTTATGACTCGTAATAATTTAAATTCAGATAATCGCGGTGCTATTCAGCTAGATTGGTCATTTCCTTTATGGGGTCGTATGCGCGGTTACGCACAATACTTTAACGGCTATGGCGAAAGCTTAATTGATTACAATGCCGATATACAGCGTATTGGTGTAGGTATATTATTAACCGATCTGCTGTAATACTTCCCTAAGTTTTACGCACAAAAAAGCCAAGCATTGCTTTAATGCCAGTCAGTTAACAGCTGACTGGCGTTTTTTATTGGGGTATTTACTGGGTTTTGGTTTCACACACCTCGGATACGCCCGCTCCCGTTTTATCGGCAATATGTGATGTTCAACTTGAGCTTGTAATTGCTCTATTGATTTAGGTATCCGTCCTGCATTTTCTATAAACATTGTATGAATAAGGTTAATAATACTAATAGCACACGTCGTAAAACTCAGGTGTTTTGCATATATTCCAGACTTTTTCTGCGCCATTTTCACCATCTGGTATCGGAGCAAGTTATAGCTCAACATTACGCCCCATAATTCTTGCGCTATCATCTCAGGTTTCTTGCTGCGTAGCGTGAAGTGACTATTTAGTAAGGTTTGTTTCATTTCTCGATAACCAAGTT
>NZ_AUTQ01000091.1 GCF_000498095.1 Pseudoalteromonas sp. TB64 | reverse complement strand
AAAGTGGTTCATAAACTATTTGATATCATATTCTTAGCCGTCAGCGCTGTTGTGTCTGGATGCCAAGGCTGGGAAGATATTGAAGATTTTGGTCATGATAGATTAGATTGGCTCAGGAAATATGTTCCCCTAGAGCAAGGTATTCCTCGTCATGACACAATTGCCCGCGTACTAAGCCGTATCGATATGACGCAATTTCAAGATTCTTTTTCTTCTTGGATGAAAGCATGCACTAAGTTAACCCAGGGCGATGTCGTAGCTATTGATGGTAAATGCTTAAAAGGCTCATTTAATCAGTCAGATAGGCGCGATGCACTTTATATGGTCAGTGCGTTTTCATGCGAAAATGGTGTCGTTTTAGCGCAATGTCCTGTTGATAAAAAGTCGAATGAAATAACAGCGTTACCAACACTTCTTGAGTTACTTGAGATAAAAGGGTGCTTAGTCACAATTGACGCCATGGGGTGTCAAAAATCAATTGCAGAAAAAATAGTGAGCAAAGAAGCTAATTACCTTCTTGCAGTGAAGGCAAATCATAAAGGACTCCTGTCGCAAATAGAGGGGGCTTTATTACCGGAGATAACACGACAAGCGTCTGAAGGGATTTTGTTTAATGAAGCAGATTATCAAAAAAACAGAGAGGAGTTTAGGTGTTGTGCAGTGCGTCATGATGTAAGTGATTTATCAGAAACGATACACTGGGAAGGTGCAAAGACGGTGGGTGTTATTGTTTCCTACAGAAAGGAAAAAGGTAAAGTAAGCAATGAGTTATGTTATAGGTACTATATCAGTTCAGCATATTTAACGGCGGAAGAATTGGCAAGGTCAGCGCGGCAACATTGGCAAATAGAGAACGGATTACATTGGCGTTTAGACGTAGGATTTAAAGAAGATGAGTGCCGAATTAGGCGCGAAGGTGCAGCGCCAGTATTTGCAGGGCTGAGGCATATCGCATTTAATCAATTAAAGGCTGAAACCAGTTTTAGTAAAGGTATGCCAGCAAAGCAGAAGAAAGCGATGCGCAGTACAGCTTATCTTGAAAAGGTATTGAATTTATAGTGTTTTTTCATACTCTTGCCCTGATAAAAACAGTAAAAATAACAATAATCAAAAAATATAATAGTGTTAATAAAATTGCCATAAAAGCAGGAACATGAGGATGGCTTTGCACTATAACTTCAATAAATATGCCTGATAAAATACAGATGGGTAAACCATATTTAAATATAGATTTAATTGTCATTTTTTTCATAACGCTAAATACGACATAAAGAAGAGGTATTAATAATGCAAGTATAGGTGTCCATGAGCTTTCTAACATATCCATAATGTAAACTCTATTTTGATTAAGTATGTCAATTTATTTGGGGTAATACAGTTGTGTAAATCACAGAGTAGTTATTCTGTATGTACCACAATGACAGGTAAGAATATTAATTTAATTATTAGCAAAGCTTTAATTATCTAGAATGACTAATATTCTAGATAATTAGTATTTTGCGTATTTACATTCTAAAAAGATATTTTTGTTTTTAAAATCATAAAATTAAGCTAAACATTCTCTTCATACTCAAATTGCACTTTAAAATTCCAAGAATCATCTTCTACAAAAAAATCTATAAAAGCCTCGGTCCATGTATCGCCATTTTGCCTCATTGTTACATACAGTTGTTCAGCAAGCTGTCTAAGAGAATCACTTATATTTGCAGAGTCAGGTGAATCAGAGTTTTTTAATTTATAATTGATAGCTCTACCATCACAATCAATTGACAATCGACCTTTTTCCCATGAGTCTGGTGAGCAGTTAATACTTTCAGATACCAGTTCATTTATTACAGGGTTATAAATATCAAACTTATTCTCAGTCATGAATAATCCTTATTTACCGAGTGAATTTTACAGGTTTGTTATTCTTGTTTTTACACAAAAATTAATAGTAGAAATATATCCGCTAACTTCATACTAACGTATGTATTCATCGCAGTCGATATACGCTCAATAAAATGAATTTACCCTTTTTAAAATAAAATTAGGTTAAACCCGAGTTACTTGAGATAATTAGTACTGACATAATTATTTAGGTTCATTATGAAACTATTAGTTCGTAACTTGTCTCGTGCTACAACTGAGCATGAGCTTCGTACTTTATTTGCAGAGCACGGTAAAGTGACTACCTGTAACTTAGTACTTGATAAAGAAACTGGCCAATCAAAAGGTTTTGCTTTTGTAGAAATGCCAAACGACATAGAAGTTAAAGGCGCTATTGCAGCTCTTAACCAAGCTACTGTTGATAAAAGCAAGATCCGCGTAAAATTAGCAGATGCTTAAGTAATAACTCATTACTTAAAATTAAAAAACCAGCTTATGCTTAATGCCAGTCAGTTAACAGCTGACTGGCGTTTTTTATTGGGGTATTTACTGGGTTTTGGTTTCACACACCTCGGATACGCCCGCTCCCGTTTTATCGGCAATATGTGATGTTCAACTTGAGCTTGTAATTGCTCTATTGATTTAGGTATCCGTCCTGCATTTTCTATAAACATTGTATGAATAAGGTTAATAATACTAATAGCACACGTCGTAAAACTCAGGTGTTTTGCATATATTCCAGACTTTTTCTGCGCCATTTTCACCATCTGGTATCGGAGCAAGTTATAGCTCAACATTACGCCCCATAATTCTTGCGCTATCATCTCAGGTTTCTTGCTGCGTAGCGTGAAGTGACTATTTAGTAAGGTTTGTTTCATTTCTCGATAACCAAGTT